>NZ_JBEOSB010000008.1:0-123210 GCF_040302705.1 Streptomyces sp. NPDC097640 | reverse complement strand
CCACCGCGGGGCAGGGGCCCGCCTCGCGGGCCCCTGCCCCCGGCCCCCGGGGTCTGGGGCGGAGCCCAAGTTTCGGGAAGGGGCGGGTAGGGGAAAGGGCCCGCCGCAGGCGCCGACGCCCGCCAGGACAACGCCGAGCCAGCCCGCCGCAGGCGCTACGTGCCGCTCGGAATCTGCTGTCCGTAGTCCACGACATCGCCCTTCTCAGGCGCGGCCAGCGTGAAGTCCTTGTCCCAGTCGGCGAGCCGGATGACCCCCGCGTCACCCGCCCGCTGAAGCCGCAGCGGATACGGCCGGCCCTCCAGGGAGACGTCGAGCATCCCGCCGCTCCCCTCCCCACCCCGGATCCGGATGGTCCGTACGCCCCCGACCTTGCCCCGGTCGCCGGTGGAGATCTCGCCGTGCAGGGCGAGCAGCCCGTCGAGCAGCAGGCTCTTGTCCGTCAGCCCGCTGAGCCGTTTGTACGAGGGGTCGCCCGCCGGCACCTTCACGTACTTGTCGTCGAGCTTGTCCGCCGCCGCCGCGTCGGCGTCGGTCGGCGCGCCGCCGTTGCCCTTGCCGCTCTCGTCCTCGTGTGACCAGAAGCCCGCGTCGGCCTTGAGGTAGAGCTCCTTGCCGACGCGCAGCAGCTCGAAGGTGCTGCCCTCGCTGGAGACCTGCCCGGTGCCGCCGTCCCCCTTGAGCCGCATGTCGACCTTGTAGGTGCGCCCCTTGGTGACGAGGTTGCCGGACAGGCGTACCGCCTCGGCGCCCGCCGCGGCGTTGCGGGCCTTGCTCTCGATCTTGGCGGGGGGAAGTTTGCCCACGCCGTTGGTGCCCGCGTCGGGGTCCTCACCGCCGCCGTCGCCGCCGCATCCGGCGAGCGTCGCGGCCAACGCCGCGCACATCGCCGCCACGAGAGCCGTGTTCCGGGTGCGCACGTCTGCTCTGCCTCCTGAAGCCGGTGCAGGGGGCAGCGTACCGGTGCTGTCCAGCGGTGTCGGCACGGTGCCGCGGGAGCGTACCTCCCGGCGGCAGGGCAGGGCAGGGCGCGCTAGCCTGAACCAGGCATTCAACCAGATAAGCCACAAATACTTCACAGGGAGGCGCATGACATGCCCGCAGGCGCCCCCAGGGTGTTCGTCTCGCACCTCGCGGGTGTTCCCGTCTTCGACCCGAACGGCGACCAGGTGGGCCGGGTCCGTGACCTGGTGGCCATGCTGCGGCTCGGCGGGCGGGCGCCGCGCGTCCTGGGGCTGGTGGTCGAGGTGGTCACCCGCCGGCGGATCTTCCTGCCCATGACCCGGGTGACCGGCGTCGAGTCCGGACAGGTCATCACCACCGGCGTGGTCAACATGCGCCGCTTCGAGCAGCGCCCGACCGAGACCCTGATCCTCGGCGAGCTGCTCGACCGGACCGTGACGCTGGTGGAGACGGGCGAGGACGTGACGGTCCTCGACGTGGCCATGGGGCAGCTGCCCGCCCGCCGCGACTGGGCGATCGAGAAGGTCTTCGTACGGCGCGGCAGGTCGGGCGCGCTGCGGCGGCGCGGGGAGACGCTGATCGCCGACTGGTCCGCGGTCACCGGCTTCTCCCTGGAGGAGCACGGGCAGGGCGCGGAGAACCTGCTGGCCACCTTCGAGCAGCTGCGCCCCGCGGACCTCGCCAACGTACTGCACCACCTCTCGGCGAAGCGCCGCGGCGAGGTGGCCGCGGCGCTGGACGACGAGCGGCTCGCCGACGTCCTGGAGGAGCTGCCGGACGACGACCAGGTCGAGATCCTCGGCAAGCTCCAGGAGGAGCGCGCGGCCGACGTCCTGGAGGCGATGGACCCGGACGACGCGGCCGATCTGCTCTCCGAGCTCCCGGAGGAGGACAAGGAGCGGCTGCTGGCCCTGATGCGGCCGCGGGACGCGGCGGACATGCGGCGGCTGATGTCGTACGAGGAGGGCTCGGCGGGCGGGCTGATGACGCCCGACCCGATCGTGCTGCGCCCCGACGCGACGGTCGCGGACGCGCTGGCGCGGGTGCGCAACCAGGACCTGACCCCGGCACTCGCCGCGCAGGTGTATGTGTGCAGGCCGCCGGACGAGACGCCGACCGGCCGCTATCTGGGCCTGGTGCACTTCCAGCGGCTGCTGCGCGAGCCGCCGTACACCCTCGTCGCCTCGGTCGTGGACACCGATCTGCGGCCGCTGCCGCCGGAGGCCCCGCTGCCCGGTGTGACCAGCTATCTGGCCACGTACAACCTGGTCACGGCGCCGGTCGTGGACGAGAGCGGCTCGCTGCTCGGCGCGGTGACCGTGGACGACGTACTCGACCACCTGCTGCCGCACGACTGGCGGGAGCGGGAGCTGTACGGCCTGACGGTGCGCCCGGTCCCCGGCAGCGCGCCGCCCGAGGTCCCGGACGGCAGGCCCGAGGTGCCCGGCGGCTGGCCAGAGGTCCCCGATGCCAGGTGAGGGAACCCGGCTCGACCGGCCCAGGGAGCCGCGCCGCGTGCGACTGCCGCGGTGGGACCCGGAGGCGTTCGGCAAGGCGTCGGAGCAGATCGCCCGCTTCCTGGGCACCGGACGCTTCATCGCCTGGATGACGGTCTTCGTCGCCGTGTGGCTCGGCTGGAACATCCTGGCCCCGGAGCGGCTGCGGTTCGATTCGTACCCGTTCATCTTTCTGACGCTGATGCTCTCGCTCCAGGCCTCCTACTCGGCCCCGCTGATCCTCCTCGCCCAGTACCGGCAGGCCGACCGCGACCGCGTCACCCTGGAGCAGGACCGTGCCCGGGACGACCGATCCATCGCCGACACCGAGTTCCTGGCCCGGGAGATCGCGGCGCTGCGGATGGGGCTCGGCGAGGTGGCCACCCGCGACTGGATCCGCTCCCAGTTCCAGGAGCTGATCAGGGACCAGGAGAGGGACCGGGCCACCCCGCCGTCCGGTGCCCCGTCCCCCGGCGCGCCGCCCTCCGACGCCCCACGTGACGAATCAGACCGCTGACGGCCCTTACCGCCGAGTACCCGCCGCGCCGTACCATCTCCGTATGGCTACCGACACTGCCCCCACGCCGACCGAGGACGCGGTGCGCGCCGCGCTCGCCACGGTCAACGACCCGGAGATCCACAAGCCGATCACGGATCTCGGCATGGTCAAATCCGTCGAGATCGCGGCGGACGGGACGGTCGCGGTGGCGGTCTATCTCACGGTCTCCGGCTGCCCCATGCGCGACACGATCACCGAGCGGGTGCGGGAGGCGGTCGGCAAGGTCGCCGGGGTGGCCGGGGTCACCGTCGAGCTGGATGTGATGAGCGACGAGCAGCGGCGCGAGCTGGCCGCCTCGCTGCGCGGCGGCCAGGCCGAGCGCGAGGTGCCCTTCGCCAAGCCCGGCTCGCTGACCCGGGTGTACGCGGTGGCGTCCGGCAAGGGCGGCGTCGGCAAGTCGTCGGTGACGGTCAACCTGGCCGCGGCGATGGCCGCCGACGGTCTGAAGGTCGGCGTCGTGGACGCCGACATCTACGGCCACTCGGTCCCGCGCATGCTGGGCGCCGACGGAAGCCCCACCCAGGTCGAGAACATGATCATGCCGCCGTCGGCCAACGGCGTGAAGGTCATCTCGATCGGGATGTTCACGCCGGGCAACACTCCGGTGGTGTGGCGCGGGCCGATGCTGCACCGCGCGCTCCAGCAGTTCCTGGCCGATGTCTACTGGGGCGACCTGGACGTGCTGCTGCTGGACCTGCCGCCCGGCACCGGCGACATCGCGATCTCCGTGGCCCAGCTCGTGCCCAACGCCGAGATCCTGGTCGTCACCACGCCGCAGCAGGCCGCCGCCGAGGTCGCCGAGCGGGCGGGCTCGATCGCGGTCCAGACCCACCAGAAGATCGTCGGCGTGGTGGAGAACATGGCCGGGCTGCCCTGCCCGCACTGCGACGAGATGGTCGACGTCTTCGGCACGGGCGGCGGCCAGCGGGTCGCCGACGGGCTGACCCGGGCCACCGGCGCCACGGTGCCGGTGCTCGGCTCCATCCCGATCGATGTGCGGCTGCGCGAGGGCGGCGACGAGGGGAAGCCGGTCGTGCTGACCGACCCCGACTCCCCGGCGGGCAGCGCGCTGCGGTCGATCGCGGGCAAGCTCGGCGGGCGGCAGCGCGGGCTGGCGGGCATGTCGCTGGGCATCACGCCGCGCAACAAGTTCTGAGCGCGTGCGCGGCCGCGGGCCGCGCACCATGAGCCACTGAGGGCGGCCTCCCAAGGGGGGCCGCCCCACTCATGTCCACCCATGTGCCGCCGTGCGGCTACTCGTACGCCGTGATGTCCTTGACCACCGCGAAGCCCAGCCCGTACGCGCTCATCCCGCGCCCGTACGCGCCGATGTGCACGCCCTCGCGGGCGGAGCCGGCCAGCACCCAGCCGTACTCCGACTCGCGGTAGTGGAATTCGGTCGGCACCCCGTCCACCGGCAGCGACAGCTGCGACCAGCCCGGGCCTTCCAGGTCGTCCGCCAGCTCCCAGGCGATCGCGGTCTGCTGGTCCAGCCAGTCCTGGCGCAGCGCGCGCTCCATGCGTGTCGGCCAGGTGGACGACAGCAGTCCGGACCCGGCCAGCCAGGCCGCCGAGGAGACCGAGGTGGCCTCCAGCACGCCCGTGCCGTCCGCGCTGTCCCGCACCGGGCGGCTGGCCACGGTCACCACCACCGCGAAGCGCTGCTGGTCCGGCTCGGTCTCCGCGCGCAGCGACGGCTCGTCGCCGTGCCCGGTGGAGCCGTGCTCGACCGTGCCGTCCGCGGCGGCGCCCACCTGCATCAGCCAGCGCCGTCCCGTGAACGCCTCGTCAAGGCCGTACCACGGAAAGGCGGCCAGCAGATAGCCGTCCACCTTCCGCCGAGCGTCGGCGGGGATCCCTTGCGCGGCCGACGCGCCGTCCCCGGCGGGCGCGCCCGGTGTATCAGCCACGCCATGCGCCCCTAGCCGACCCGTCGTCTCCATCTGTGCGGAGCCTCCTCGTTGCCCTTCGTCGTGGGCGGCCCGCCCCCCTCAGGCGTCCTCACCCCGGACAAAGGGAGGATAGCCATACGGGTCAACCAGGCCGGGCATACGGGGGGATCAAGTGGCGTCGGAGTCGAAAGGCGGGCGCTCCTCGCGCTTCGGCTCCTCGCGCTTGCGCAGCAGGTCAGGGGTGCTGGAGCCGCTGCCGGAGCCGGACCCGCCGCCGGACTGGGAGGCCGGGGAAGAACCGGAAGAGCCCTGTGCGGAGTCACTCTCCCGGCCGTTCACCGAGTCCGCGACCTCGGCCATCTCCTTACGGAGGTCGAAGCCGTTGCGGATCTCCTTGAGGCCCAGCTCGTCCGAGTCCAGCACATGCTTGCGGACGAAATTCTTCGGGTTCAGGTCCTCGAACTCGAAGTCCTTGAACTCCGGGCCCAGCTCGGAGCGGATGTCCTCCTTGGCGTTGTCGGAGAACTCCCTCACCTTGCGTATGAACCGCGACACATCCTGGATGACCTTGGGAAGCTTCTCCGGGCCGAAGACGAGCACCGCAAGGACGACGAGCGCGATCAGCTCGAGGGGTCCTATGTCGAAGAACACCTTGCAGCTCCTTGAGACGTCTGTGGCCACGGTCCAGGCCACTGAACACCGTACCCGTCAGTGGGGGCGGGACGGGAGACGCCCGGACCAACATCCGGCGTCGTCCGCCCGCCATCACCCTCCGGGCGTGCTCAGCCGCTGCCGCCGGCCGAACCGAGCGTCAGCTCCACCGTCCGCTCCTGGCCGTCCCTCCGCAGCGTCAGCCGGAGCCGGTCGCCTGGCCGATGGCTGCGGATCTTGACGATCAACTCCTGTCCGCTGTGCACCCGTACGCCATCGACCTCGGTGATCACATCGCCGGCCTTGATCCCGGCCTTGTCGCCCGGGCCGCCCGTGTTGACCGGCGGGCCGTCGGTGCCGCGGGTGTGCACCCGGGCGCCGTCGCCCGCGTACTCCATGTCGAGCGTGACGCCGATCACAGGGTGGGTGGCCTTGCCGGTGTTGATCAGCTCCTCGGCGACCCGCTTGCCCTGGTTGATCGGGATCGCGAAGCCCAGGCCGATGCTGCCGCCCTGGCCGCCGCCGAGCCCCGAGCCGTCGTCGGCCGCCCGGATCGCGCTGTTGATGCCGATGACCCGCGCCCTGGAATCCACCAGCGGGCCGCCGGAGTTGCCCGGGTTGATCGGGGCGTCGGTCTGGAGCGCGTCGACATAGCTGATGTCGCTGCCGTCGCCCTCATCGCCGCCGGCGGTGATGGGGCGCTCCTTGGCGCTGATGATCCCGGAGGTCACGGTGCCCGCCAGGTCGAACGGGGCGCCGATCGCCACGACGGGGTCACCGACGCGCACGGAGTCGGAGTTGCCGAGGGCCAGTGGGCGCAGCCCCGAGACGCCGTCGACCTTGATGACCGCCAGGTCGTAGCCGCTGTCGCGGCCGATGACCTTGGCGTCCGCCACCTCGCCGCCGTTGAACGTCACCGATATGTCGCCGCCCGAACCGGCGGGCTCCACGACGTGGTTGTTGGTGAGGATGTGGCCCTGCTTGTCGAGCACGAAGCCGGTGCCGGTGGCCTGCTCCGAGCCTCCCCTGACATGGATGGTCACCACGCCCGGCAGCGCCCTCTCGGCGATGCCGGCGACGCTCTTCGGGTCCCTGGCGCCCTTGTCGAGGGGCGCCTGCGGGAGGTCGACGACGCTGTCCTCGGTGGTCCGCCGGTGCTCCAGATACGCGCCGACGCCGCCGCCGATCCCGCCCGAGATCAACGCGATCAGCGCGATCACGATCAGAGCGACACGGCGGTCGGACCTCCGCGGCTTCTCCGGCGCGGGGACCTCCGTCCACGGGTCGTAGTGCTGCCACTGCGCGGCCTGTCCCGGCTGGGGCTGAAGGGGGGGCTGCGGCCCGGCCTGCTGCTGCGGCAGCTGGGCGGTGACGGGGGCGCCCGGGTCCGCCTGCGCGCCCGGCGGAAGCTGGGTGCCGTGCGCGGGGGTCATCCCGGGCGGAGGGACCTGGGTGCCGTGGGCCGGGGTCATCCCTGGCGGGGGCATGTTCTGGGCCGCCGCGGGCGGCACCTGGGTGCCGTGTGCGGGGGTCGTGCCCGGGACGACGCCGGGCGGAAGGTGGGTGCCATGGGCCGGGGTCGGTACGGGCCGCTGCACGGGAGGGGCGGGCGCCCAGGGGCCCGGCCCGCCGTAGGGCGGCGTGCTGTACGGGTCGGGGGCGTGCAGCGGGGTGGCGGCCCGCCCGGCCTCCGCTCCGGAGGCGGCTCCCGCCACGGCCCCGGCATCGCCGCCGTCGGCCGCCGATGACGGAGACGCGGCCGACGTGCCGTCACCTACCGTGCCGTCGGCGGGCTCTTGGGCCACGGGCGCCGCGCCGGGCTCGGCCGCCCCGGCCGCCTGGACCGTGTCACCCGCCGGCGCCGGAGCCGACGCGCCGTCAGCCGGGCCTTGTGCGCCGCCGGCCGCGCCGGGCGCCGCGGCATCCCCGGCCGTGGTGTCTCCCGCGGGCCTCAGCCCGGCCCCGGATGACGATCGGCCGCCGGGCCGCGCGTCCGGACGGCTCCACCACTTCGGCTTGGGCCCGGTGGCCTTCCCCTCGTCCATGATCTCCTCAGAGTTCCCGCGAAACGGCACGGACTGCGCCGCCTCGGGACAGCCGCCACCGCCACCGGGTGGCGCTGCCCGGTAGCGATTCAATCAGGTCCGCCGACGCCCGCGCAGTGCGTACGCCGGGAGCCGCCCCCGCCGCGACGGTTCACCGCCCCCACCCTCGGCCCGCGGCGTCAGGGGGCGCCCCCGCCACTGGTAGCTGGGGGCGTGCGCGATCGCAAGGCGGGGGGGGTCGCTCTCGTACTGGACGTACTCGGGCGAGCCCGACAACGCAGCGAGCGCATGCGGACACGGCGCCCGCCGGCCACGGCTACTCCGGGGGCGCGCTGACGCCGTGGTACGGCGGGGTCCGGGTCGCCGGCTGGGAGGGGCCCGCCATCTGGGAGGGCTCGGGGGCCGCGGGCGTGGCCGCCGCGGCGCGCAGCAGCCGGGTGGCGGCCAGGATCGGCTGGATGAGCGGGTCCGGCACGCTGCCGGTGGCGTCGCTGAGGGTACGGGCCCGGGTGGAGCCCGGGGAGGACGTGTCGACCGGGGCCGCCACATCCAGCAGCCCGACCTCGCGGCGGGTGCGCTCGCGCACGCCCATGACGTCGGCATCCTCCACCTTGGCAGTCACGCCGACCGGGCTCACCGCGCTGTCCGAGCCCTCCGCCTGGCTCCCGGGCGACTCGACCGCCGCGTCCAGCGGAAGCGCGCCGCCGAGCGCGAACGCGGCCAGCGACACCGCCCCCGCGGCCGCGAAGGCGAACCGCCGGCGCGGCGCGGGGCGCTCGACCTCATGGATCCGGAAGCCGCGCTGACGCGAGGCGGCGACAGCCGCGGCGGCCGGGCCGAGCGGCCGGCTCGTGGGAAGGAACGCGAAGGCCTGCTCCCGCGGCTCGTGGACACCCCGGGTGTCCGGGACGCCGAAGACGCCCGAGGCGCCGAACGGCGAGCCGTCGCCCCCGGCGCCGTCGCCATCGTCCGCCGACAGGCCCGGCAGGCCCTGGAGACGCGCCAGAAAGCCCTCCGAGGGAGCGGGGGGTGCCGTCTGCGCGAACACGTCTTTCAGCCGCCGCTGAGCGTCGGCCTCCGCCTTGCACTTGCAGCACGTCGCGAGGTGTGCGAGCACGCGCTCACGGGCATCGTGCCCCAGCTCGCCATCGATCAGAGCTGCAAGGCGGTCGCCGAGATGCTGCTCGGCGGGGGACTGACCGCCTGACCGGGTCACGCGATTCCGACCTCCCCGCTGAGCCGGGGCGCGGCGACGCGGCGGGGCGCCGCGGTCACCGTGCGCTGCTCGGCCCGCGCCGCGGGCGAGCGGTGCTGGAGGGCCTTGCGCAGATGCGAGCGGCCGCGGTGGATCCGGCTGCGCACCGTGCCGAGCTTCACACCGAGGGTCGCGGCGATCTCCTCGTACGAGAGCCCCTCGATGTCGCAGAGCACGACGGCCGCGCGGAACTCCGGCGCGAGGGTGTCGAGGGCCTGCTGCACATCGGCGTCGAAGTGGGTGTCGTTGAAATGCTGCTGGGGAGAGGGCTCGCGGCTGGGGAGCCGCTCGGCCGCGTCCTCACCGAGCGCGTCGAAGCGGATGCGCTGACGGCGGCGGACCATGTCGAGGAAGAGATTCGTCGTGATGCGGTGCAGCCAGCCCTCGAAGGTGCCGGGGCTGTAGGTGGACAGCGAGCGGAAGACCCGGACGAAGACCTCCTGTGTGAGGTCCTCGGCGTCGTGCTGGTTGCCGGTGAGGCGGTACGCAAGCCGGTAGACACGCGCGCTGTGCGTGCTGACGATCTCCTCCCAGGTAGGAGGTGTCCACGCCGGAGCGTCCGCGTCGGTGGCGAAGGTCGCGGTCGTAGCGGAATCGGCGGAACGAGGACGGTCAGCGATGTTGGTCACGGATTTCGGCTCGCCCGCTGACCTGCGAAAGCGCCTCAGCACTCTCCGATCACCGGCCGCAGCCGCACCTCCCCTGTCGGCTCTGGTGGTGTCCAGTAGAGCCCCTACCATATCCACCTCGCCCGTTAGCTCCGGATAAGCATTTTTGACCTGCATTTGTTCGCGATCCATATGCTCCCCCCTCTCCTCTCAACGCCCGGTCCCATCAGCGGGTTCCCGGGCGCAGCGGCTACAGTCACGCTTGCGTCAACTACGGGGACAGGAGAGGGCCATTACCGCCAACCGGCAGACGAGCTGGGCGTTCGCCGATGCGTTCGTCGCCGAGGACGCAGCCCTGCGCTGGGCCCGTGAACGGGCCCGGGAGGCGGGGATGCGCTCGGTGTCGTCCGGCACGGGCGCCGCGCTGGGCCTGCTCGCCGCCACCGCGGACGCCAAGGCCGTCGCCGAGATCGGCACCGGGACCGGGGTCTCGGGCATCCACCTGCTGCACGGCATGCGGCCGGACGGCGTGCTGACCACCGTGGACTCCGAGCCGGAGATGCAGCAGTTCGCCCGGCAGGCGTTCCGCGCCGCCGGCTTCGCCGGGAACCGGGCGCGCTTCATCCCCGGCCGGGCGCTGGATGTGCTGCCCCGGCTCGCCGACGGCGGCTACGACCTGGTGTTCTTCGACGCCGACCGCTCCGAGTGCCTCGAATACCTCGGTGAATCGTTGCGCCTGCTGCGGCCCGGCGGGCTGGTCTGCTTCGAGGGCGCCTTCGCGAACGGGCGGACCGTGGACTCCGCCGCGCAGCCGGCCGAGGTGCTGCGCCTGCGCGAGCTGCTGCGCACCGTACGGGAGTCCACCGCGCTCCAGTCCTCGCTGCTGCCGGTGGGCGACGGGCTGCTCTGCGCGGTCAAGCGCGGATAGCCACGCTGGGGCGCCGGCGGTCAACCGCGCGTGGTCAAGCACGCATGGTCAAGAGTGCCTGGTCAAGCATGGGTAAAGCACCGCCCCGGCGACCGGTGGGTATACACCGGCCGCCGGGGCGGCACACGGGTGGTGGTAGGGCCTGAGCCTTCAGCCGACAACCTTCTTCAGAGCGTCGCCGAGCGCGTCGGCCTCGTCCGGTGTCAGCTCGACGACGAGCCGACCGCCGCCTTCGAGCGGAACGCGCATGACGATGCCCCGCCCCTCCTTGGTCACCTCGAGCGGGCCGTCGCCCGTCCGCGGCTTCATGGCCGCCATGCTCGTTCCCCTTCCTGAAACCAGCTCATCGCAGCCGACAACCCAGGTGTCACCGGCATCGAACACGTTGCTTCCCTGTCATTATCCCGCATGGCACGACCCGATGACCAACATCAGTCGGCAACCCCCGCGCAACGCGCTCGGCCAAAACCACCCAATTCGGGGAGGGGTCGCGATACCGTACGGGCGCCGATGTCCGGGGCACCCGCCGGTGATGGCCCGGAGAGGGCCGAATTCTTTGACGCAGGTCACATGTCGGCCGAGCCGATCTTTCGGCATGCTGAGCGCTGACCGCCGCGGCGGGGCCCCGACCGGGCCGCCGGTGCGGCGCCACCGGCGGCCCGGACCGGGCCCCGCCCCAGCCGCACCGGAGGACCCACCATGGCCGACACCGTGCTCTACGAGCTGACCGACGGACTCGCGACGATCACCCTGAATCGTCCCGACGCCATGAACGCGCTCGACATCGACACCAAGGTCGCGCTGCGCGACGCCCTGCTGCGGGCCGCCGGGGACACGGCCGTACGGGCCGTGCTGCTGACCGGCACCGGCCGCGCCTTCTGCGTGGGCCAGGACCTCAAGGAGCACATCGGGCTGCTGGCGGCCGACCGGGCGGGGGAGGGCGAGGGCTCGACCATGAGCACCGTCGCGCTGCACTACAACCCGATCGTGACCGCGATCGCCGGGATGCCCAAGCCGGTGGTCGCCGCGGTCAACGGGGTCGCGGCGGGCGCGGGCGCGGGCTTCGCCCTCGCCGCCGACTACCGCATCGTCGCGGACACCGCCTCGTTCAACACCTCCTTCGCCGGGGTCGCCCTCACCGCCGACTCCGGCGTCTCCTGGACCCTCCAGCGGCTGATCGGCCATGGCCGCGCCGCCGACCTCCTCCTCTTCCCGCGCAACGTCGGCGCCCAGGAGGCGTACGACCTGGGCATCGCCAACAAGGTCGTCCCGGCCGCGGAGCTGGCCGACGAGGCGGCGGCGGTGGCCCGGCGGCTGGCGGAGGGCCCCACCGGCGCCTATGCGGCGATCAAGGAATCCCTCGCCTTCGCGGCCGGGCACGGCCTGACCGATGCCCTGACCAAGGAGGACGAGCTCCAGCGGCGCGCGGGGGCCTCGGAGGACCACCTGGCGGCGGTGGACGCGTTCGTCAAAAAGCAGAAGCCCCGCTTCACCGGGCGCTGATATTTCAGCCGGCGCCCCGCGCATGGCAGTCGGCCAGGTGGTCGTTGACCAGGCCGCACGCCTGCATCAGGGCGTAGGCCGTGGTGGGGCCGACGAAGCGGAAGCCGCGCTTCTTCAGATCGCGGGCCAGCGCCGTCGACTCCGGGGTGGTCGCGGGGACGTCGGCGAAGGTCCGCGGCGCCGGGCGGCCGGCCGCGTTCGGGGCGTGCGACCAGATCAGCTTGTCCAGCTCGCCCGCCGCGAGCTCGGCGGCCACCCGCGCGTTCGCCACGACGGCCGAGATCTTGGCGCGATTGCGGATGATGCGGGAGTCGCCGAGCAGCCGCTGCTCGTCCGCCTCCGTGAACTCCGCGACCGCCGCGATCTTGAAGTCGGCGAAGGCGGCGCGGAACCCCTCGCGGCGACGCAGGATCGTCAGCCAGGACAGGCCCGACTGGAACGCCTCCAGGGAGATCCGCTCGAACAGGGCGTCGTCGCCATGGACCGGGCGGCCCCACTCGGTGTCGTGGTAGGCGCGGTAGTCGGCCATGCCCTCGGCCTCCAGCCCCCACGGGCAGCGCGCCAGCCCGTCCGGCCCCAGAACCACGCCGTCGGCGCTCATGCGCCCTCCCCGTCCTGGCCGCGCGGCGGGAAGTCGGGCGCGGGCGGATGGTTCGGGGGCGGGTCGTGCGGGGCCAGGTCATGGGTGGGCAAGTCGTGCGTGGGCAGCCCGGGCGGCGGCAGGTCATGGGGTGGCAGGTCGTGGGGGAAGCCCGGAGGGGCGACATCGGGCGGCGGGAAGCCGCCGGGCCCCTTCAGCGGACCCGGCCCACCGCGCGCCGACGCGTGCGCCCCGGCCAGGGCCGTCTCCAGCTCGGCGATCCGCGCGTCGCGCTCGGCGAGCTCGGCGCCGAGCCTGCCCAGCACATCGTCGACATCGGCCATCCGGTAGCCCCGCACGGTCATCGGCAGCCGCAGGGCCTCCACATCGGCCCGGCCCAGCGGCCGGTCGGCGGGCAGCGCGTCGTCCAGCCGGTCGGGGGGCGCTTCGGGCAGCACACTGCCGTCACCGCCCCCGACGACGGCGAGCGTGACCGCGCCGACCACCACGACCAGCGCGATCAGCAAGAACCAAAACACGACGATCGTCTCCCCGGGGTGCGCTCGTACGTCCTACCAGTCTGCCTCGATCGTGCCATGCCCCACCGACAGTTATCGTCGCTGGCAGCCCCTCCGGGGAGGAAGCGAGAGGAAGTGCGGATGTTGCGGCTCGGACGGCGTGAGTTCGGCGAGAACGAGCAAGTGATCATGGCGATCGTGAACCGGACGCCCGATTCCTTCTACGACCAGGGGGCGACCTTCCGCGACGAGCCCGCCCTGGCCCGCGTGGAGCAGGCCGTGGCCGAGGGCGCCGCCATCATCGACATCGGCGGGGTCAAGGCCGGTCCGGGCGAGGAGGTGAGCGCCGCCGAGGAGGTGCGCCGCACGGTCGGCTTCGTGACCGAGGTCCGCCGGCGCCACCCCGACGTGGTGATCAGCGTGGACACCTGGCGCCACGAGGTCGGGGAGGCGGTCTGCGCGGCGGGCGCCGACCTGCTCAACGACGCGTGGGGCGGGGTGGACCCCAAGCTGGCCGAGGTCGCGGCCCGGCACGGCGCCGGCCTGGTGTGCACCCACGCGGGCGGCGCCCAGCCGCGCACCCGGCCGCACCGGGTCGGGTACGACGACGTGGTGGCCGACATCCTGCGGGTCACGCTCGGGCTCGCGCGGCGCGCCGTCGAGCTGGGCGTACCGCCGGAGTCGATCATGATCGACCCGGGCCATGACTTCGGCAAGAACACCCGGCACTCCCTGGAGGCGACCCGGCGCCTCGGCGAGCTGGCCGAGACCGGCTGGCCCGTGCTGGTGTCGCTGTCCAACAAGGACTTCGTGGGCGAGACGCTCGACCGGCCGGTCAAGGAGCGGCTGCTGGGCACCCTGGCGACGACCGCGGTCTCGGCCTGGCTCGGCGCGCGGGTCTACCGGGTGCACGAGGTGGCCGAGACCCGCCAGGTGCTGGACATGGTCTCGTCCATCGCCGGGCACCGGCCCCCGGCGGTCGCCCGGCGCGGCCTGGCCTGACAGCACCCGGCCGGACAGCACCTGGCCGGAAAGGCGCCGGGCGGGCGGTCCGGCGGGCGGGGTCAGCCGCCGGACTCCTTCGTCATCAGGTCGACCGCCTCGTCCACGTCGTCGGTGAGCCGGAACAGCTCCAGGTCCGCCGGGCTCGCCTTGCCCTCCGCGACCAGCGTGTCCTTCAGCCAGGACATCAGCCCCTGCCAGTAGGCGCAGCCGTAGAGCACGATCGGGAAGCGGGTCACCTTCTTGGTCTGGACGAGGGTGAGCGCCTCGAAGAACTCGTCCAGCGTGCCGACCCCGCCGGGCAGCACCACGAATCCTTGGGCGTATTTCACAAACATTGTTTTTCTGACGAAGAAGTAGCGGAAGTTCACACCGATGTCGACGTAGGGGTTGAGCCCCTGCTCGTACGGCAGCTCGATGCCCAGCCCGACGGAGACCCCGCCCGCCTCGCACGCGCCCTTGTTCGCCGCCTCCATCGCCCCCGGGCCGCCGCCCGTGATCACCGCGAACCCCGCCTCCGCGAGCGCCCGCCCGATCCGCACCCCCGCCTCGTACTCCGGCGACTCCCGCGGCGTGCGGGCGGACCCGAAGACGCTGACCGCCCGGCCGAGCTCGGCGAGCGCGCCGAAGCCCTCGACGAACTCCGACTGGATGCGCAGCACCCGGAACGGATCCTCGTGTACCCAGTGCGTCGCGCCCTGGGTGTCCAGCAGCCGCTGGTCGGTCGTGCCCGGCCGCATCTGGTGGCGTCGGCGCACGACCGGACCCTCACGCTGCTCCCGCAGCGCTCGCTCGTCCTCCGCGTTGCCCATGTGTGCTCCCTTCGCCAAGATCTGCCTCCGATCAGCCGCAGATCTGTCGTTCAGCGTAGGCCCCTCGATTCGGCACGTCAGCCAGGTCGGGGCGGCGGTCGGGCGGTCAGGAGGTCAGGAGGTCAGGCAGTCAGCCAGGCCCGCAGCCGCTCCTCGGCCTCCAGCACCGCCGCGGTGGCCACATGCTCCTCCCGGGTGTGCGCGAGCTTGGGATCGCCGGGGCCGTAGTTGATCGCGGGTACGCCGAGCGCCGAGAAGCGGGCGACGTCCGTCCAGCCGAACTTGGGACCCACCTCCGCGCCGACGGCCTCGACGAAGGCTGCCGCGGCCGGGTGGGACAGCCCGGGCAGCGCGCCGGGGGCGCTGTCGGTGACCTCCACCTCGAAGCCGTCGAAGACCTCGCGCACATGCGCGGCCGCCTCCTCCTCGGAGCGGTCGGGGGCGAACCGGAAGTTCACCGTCACGGCGCAGTGGTCGGGGATGACGTTGGTGGCGTGGCCGCCGTCGATGCGCACCGCGTTGAGGCCCTCACGGTACGTGAGCCCGTCGATGTCCACGCGGCGCGCCCGGTAGGCGGCCAGCCGGTCGAGGACGGGCGCGGCCTTGTGGATGGCGTTCTCGCCGAGCCAGTCGCGCGCGGAGTGGGCGCGCCGGCCGCCGGTGGTGACCTGCACCCGCAGGGTGCCCTGGCAGCCGCCCTCGACATTGCCCTCGGTGGGCTCCAGCAGGACGGCGAAGTCGGCGGCCAGCCACTCGGGATACCGCTCGGCCAGCCGCCGCAGCCCGTTGAGCTCCGCGGCGACCTCCTCGTGGTCGTAGAAGACGAAGGTCAGATCGCGGTTGGGGGCGGGGACGGTCTGGGCGATGCGCAGCTGTACGGCGACGCCGGACTTCATGTCGGAGGTGCCGCAGCCCCACAGCACGCCGTCTTCGTCGAGCCGGGAGGGCACGTTGTCGGCGATCGGCACGGTGTCGATGTGTCCCGCGAGCACGACCCGCTCCGCCCGCCCCAGGTTCGTCCGGGCCACGACGGCGTCCCCGTCGCGGTCGACGGTCAGGTGCGGCAGGGCGCGCAGGGCCTCTTCGACGGCGTCGGCGAGCGCCTTCTCGTCGCCGCTGACCGAGGGGAAGTCGACGAGGCGGGCGGTGAGCCGGGCGGCGTCCAGGGACAGATCGAGTGCGGGATGTGCCATACCCGCGACCCTAGCCCGTTCCCGGCGTACGCCGGGCGGCGGTGGTGGCGGCGGCTCTCACGGCGGCGGTGGCGGGGCCCCCGGGCCGGTGATGCTCCTGTTGGCACAAGCCGGTCCGGGTCCGGGCGGCCCTGAAGTAACGTGTCCGCCGTGCCCCTGCCCGTCCTCGCCAGCCGCGCCCGCCGGACGCGTGCCGCGATCGCCTGTGCCGTACTGCTGGCCCTGGTCGGATATGTGGCGCTGCACGCCCTGACCGGTGGCTGGGGCCCGCCCCGCTGTCTCGTGCGGGCGGAGGGCGAGGGGGTGTCGCTCGACCCCGAACAGGCCGTGAACGCGGCCACGATCGAGGCGGTGGCCGCCTCCCGGGGACTGCCCGAGCGGGCCGTCACCATCGCGCTGGCCACGGCGCTCCAGGAGTCGGGGCTGCGCAACATCCGCCATGGCGACCGGGATTCGGTGGGGCTCTTCCAGCAGCGGCCCTCGCAGGGCTGGGGCACCGCGCGGCAGATCCTCGATCCCGTCTACGCGGCGGGGAAGTTCTACGACCGCCTGGTCAAGGTCCCGGGCTACTCACGGCTTCCGCTCACGGTGGCCGCCCAGCGGGTGCAGTACAGCGGTTTCCCGCAGGCGTACGCGAAGCACGAGACCGAGGCCGTGGTGCTGACCGGCGCGCTGACGGGGCGTTCGGCGGCCGCGTTCTCCTGCCCCGGCCCGGCGGACGACGGGATTCCGGGCGATCCGGCGCGGGTCCGGGCGGAGCTGAAGCGGCAGTTCGGCGCCGAGGTGGCTGCGGCGGTGCGGCCGGCCGGGCAGGGCGGCGGGCGCTCCGCGGCCCCGGATGTGGTGCGGGTGCCGACCGGGGCGACCACGGCCCGCGGCGGTGCGGAGCAGCGCGGCTGGGAATTGGCGTACTGGGCGGTGGCCCACTCGGACGAGTTGCGCATCGAACGCGTTTCTTACGGAAATCACGTGTGGACCGCCGGGAATTCAGAGGCCCGCTGGCGCACCACCGAAGACGGATCCGGCTCGGAAGTGCGTATCTCCACCGCCCGATAGCGCGATACATATCCGCAGGTGACAGTGGGTTGGAGCGGGTTCTGAGGCATTCCCCGAAACTCACTCACATCTTAAACGGATTATGCGACGCATTATCAATTCTTTACCTTGGCGTACCGCAACCTTCCCGCTTCTCACGCGGTATTCACTGCGTCCGCCTGCCGGACATTCACGCCAAATGTCCCTCCGTCAAAGGAGCATCATGTCCCTCCCCCTCACGCGTCGGATCGCGCGAACCGCGCTGCTGGTCGCAGCGGGTGCAGCTCCCGTGGCCGGTGCCGCCGGCGCCGCGAGTGCAGCGGACCTGAACCTCTCGCAGACCCCCAAGCTGGGCGGGCTGAGCGCGCTCGACACCTCCTCGGTCGGCAACCTCGCGGACTCCGCCTCGCGGCAGGTCGGGAACGCGGCGGGCGGGACCGTCAAGCGCGCCCTCCGGGGCCCGGAGCAGGCCGCCCCGGCCGCCCGGCCCGCGGACAAGACCGCTCCGGCGGCGGGCAAGGCGGCCCCCTCCGGGGCCAAGGCGGCGTCCGGAACGAAGGCATCCGGAACGAAGGCGGTCGCGGGCAAGGCGGGAGAGGACAAGGCCGCCAGGGCCGACAAGGGGGCCAAGGGCGCCAAGGCCGCCGAGGGCGAGCACGGCAAGGCCGCGGCCCCGGCCGCCAAGGGCAGGGTCCAGGGCAAGGGCAAGGGCCGGCACGCCGCGCCGAGCCGTGGCAAGGCCGTGATGGGCAAGGTCGGAAAGGCCGTCACCGGCAAGGGCAAGTCGGGCAAGGTGGAGAGGGTCGGCAAGGAGGGCGCGGCCGCGCCCGAGCAGCCGGCCTCGACCACGCCCTCCGCCCCGGTCGCCCCGAACCCGTCGCCCCTCGCCGCTCTGACCGACAGCCTGCCGCTCAAGGGCCTGCCGTTCATCAGCGGCTGACGCCCCACGACACACCCGGGCCCGGGGAGCATCGGCTCCCCGGGCCCGTCATGTCAGTGCCGGCCGGTGTGTCCCGGCCGCTGTGTCCCGGCCGCGCCCTCAGCTCCTGGGCAGACCGCCGCCCAGCCGCTGGACCGCCGCCGCCACCCGCTCGTCGGTGGCGGTGAACGCGACCCTCACGTTCCGCTCCCCCGCCACGCCGTAGAAGTCACCCGGCGCCACCAGGATGCCCATCTCGGCGAGCGCGCCGACGGTGTCCCAGCACGGCTCGTCCCGCGTCGCCCACAGGTACAGCGACGCCTCGCTGTGCTCGATCCGGAAGCCGCACCCCTCGAGCGCGCCGCGCAGCGCGGAGCGGCGGCGGGCGTAGCGCTCGCGCTGCTCGGCCACGTGGGCGTCGTCGCCGAGCGCCGCGACGGTGGCGGCCTGTACGGGCGCGGGCACCATCATCCCGCCGTGCTTGCGCAGTTGCAGCAGCTCGCCGAGGACCGCCGCGTCACCGGCGAGGAACGCCGAGCGGTAGCCCGCCAGGTTGGAGCGCTTGGAGAGCGAGTGCACCGCCACCAGGCCGTCGAAGCTGCCGCCCGACACCTCGGGGTGCAGCACCGACACCGGGTCGGCGTCCCAGCCGAGCTCCAGGTAGCACTCGTCGCTGACCAGCAGCACGCCGTGCTCGCGCGCCCAGGCCACCGCCGCCCGCAGCTCGTCCTTGTCCAGCACCCGGCCGGTCGGGTTGGACGGGGAGTTGAGCCACAGCAGCTTCAGCCCGGCCGGGTCGAGTTCCGTAGGCTCGTCGTACGGCACGGGCTCCGCGCCCGCGAGCCGCGCGCCCACCTCGTACGTCGGGTAGGCCAGCCGCGGGAAGGCGACCCGGTCGCCGGGGCCGAGGCCCAGCTGGGTCGGCAGCGACGCCACCAGCTCCTTGGAGCCGACGACCGGCAGCACCTGGGTGTGGGACACACCCGTCGCACCCAGCCGCCACTCCACCCAGCCGGTCAGCGCGTTCCGCAGCGCGGCGGTGCCCCACACGGTCGGATAGCCGGGGCTGTCGGCCGCGCCGCTCAACGCCGCGCGGATCAGCTCGGGGACCGGGTCCACGGGGGTGCCGACCGACAGGTCGACGATGCCGTCCGGATGCGCCTCGGCGGTCGCCTTGTACGGTTCGAGCCGGTCCCACGGGAAGACGGGGAGACGGGCGGAGACGGGTGGCACAACTGGCTCGCTTTCTCGGGAAAAACAGCCCGGCCCCGCAGGCCCGGGTGGCTTGCGGGACCGAAGGCTGCGCGGTGCCGGGGCGTCTTCAGAACGCGCCCGCGCGCCGCGAGGTCACTCGTCGTGCTCCTGCGGGGGCAGGGCGGCGATGAAGGGGTGGTCACGCTCGATCAGGCCCAGCTTGCTCGCGCCACCGGGCGAGCCCAGCTCGTCGAAGAACTCGACGTTGGCCTTGTAGTAGTCCTTCCACTCCTCGGGAGTGTCGTCCTCGTAGAAGATCGCCTCGACCGGGCAGACCGGCTCACAGGCCCCACAGTCGACGCACTCGTCCGGGTGGATGTACAAGGACCGCTGGCCCTCGTAGATGCAGTCGACGGGGCACTCCTCGATGCACGCCTTGTCTTTCAGGTCGACACAAGGCTGCGCGATGACGTAGGTCACGCTGTCGTTCCTCCTCGTTAGGGCTGCTATCGCGCGGGAGCGCGGCGTCGTCGATGCCCGCACCTAGTATCTCCGTTCTTGGGCACCAGACGCACACGAGGGGCGAGCAGAGCTGTGGATTTCACCACTGGCGGACGGCTAGAGGTCCGGATTACCCCATCCGACGTGGGTAAACGTGTGTCCGTCAGGCTGACGATCGAGGGTGGGAACAGCGGCGCGCGGTTCACGGACGTCGTCGGGGTGCTCACATCGTGGACGGGCGGTGTGCTGTGCGTCACCCGGCGCACGGGAGAGGAAGTCCGCATCGCGGAAGCCTCGCTCGTGGCGGGCAAGGTGGTGCCCGCCGCTCCGGCCCGCCGCCGCGGCCCGGCGGCGACCGCGGCCGAGCTGGACCGGGCCGCGGCCCGCGCCTGGCCGCCGGTGGAGAGCGAGCGGCTCGGCGCGTGGGAGCTGCGCGCGGCGGGCGGCTTCACCCGGCGCGCCAACTCCGTGCTGCCGCTCGGCGACCCCGGCGTCCCGGTCGAGGAGGCGCTGCGGCTGGTGACCGCCTGGTACGCCGAGCGCGGGCTGCCCGCGTACATCCAGGTCAGCACCGGCGCCGAGGGGACGCAGGAGCTGCTGGCCGCGGAGCTCGCGGCCCACGGCTGGAGCCAGGAGGTCTCCGCGGAGATACGGATCGCCGCCCTCGCGCCCCTCGCGGACCTCGACGCCGATGTCTCACGGGTCGCCCTCTCCCAGGACATCGACGAGGCCTGGCTGGCCCGCTATCAGCGCTCCGCCTCCGCCGAACCCGCCCCCGAGGTGCTGCGGGTGCTCGGCGGCGGCCCGTCGGTGTGGTTCGCGACCATAGCGACCGCCGAGGCGGGCTCGGAGACGGAGAACGAAGGCGTCCCGGCCGCGATCGGGCGGTGTGTGGTGGACGGCCGCTGGGCCGGGTTCACCGCCGTGGAGACCGATCCGCGGCTGCGCCGTCAGGGGCTGGCCACCGCCGTGATGACGGCGCTCGCCCGCAAGGCCCTGGAGGAGGGCGCCTCGGCCGCGTATCTCCAGGTCGAGACGGACAACGACGGTGCCCGAGCGCTCTACGAGGGCATGGGCTTCACCCTCCACCACCGTTACCACCACTGGCGCGCACCCCACGAGAACCACCGCTGATCGGGTACGAGGCACCTATGCCACGCAGAGACGACACCCCGGCCCGGCGCCGGCGCTTCGCCGAGGCGGCCCGCGAGGAACGCCCCGACCTGGCGCTGCTGTGCCTGCTGCTGGCCCAGGAGGCCGATCCGGAGCTGGACGAGGACGCGATCGACGCCGCGCAGATCGAACTCGACCGGCTGGCCGGTCTGGTGCCCTACTCCCCCGACGGGCCCGGCGCCTGGGCCGCGGCGCTGGGCGGGCTGCTCGGCGAACGCCTCGGCTTCCGCGGCTCCGCGGCCGACTACCGGCGGCTGGAGTCCTCGCTGCTGCACGAGGTGCTGCGGCGGCGGCGCGGGCTGCCGATCCTGCTGTCCGTGGTCTGGATGGAGGTCGCGCGGCGGGCGGGCGCGCCAGTGTACGGGGTGGCACTGCCGGGCCACTTCGTGGTCGGCTTCGGCGATCCGTACGCGAGCCATGTGCTGGCCGACCCCTTCGACGGCGGGCGGTCGCTGTCCGACGAGGACGCGGCCCTGATGGTGGCAGGCGCACTGGGGACCCCGCCGGGCCCGACCAGGCCGGCCCCGGCCACCCCGCTGGAGATCGTCCTGCGGATCCTCAACAACATCCGCGCCTGGGCCGCCGCCCGTCCCGAACGGACCGACGTCCAGCTCTGGGCGGTCGAGCTGTCGCTGCTGCTGCCCAGCCATCCGGCCAGGCTGCGCTACGAGCGGGCCAAACTGCTCGTGGAGCGCGGGGACTTCGTGGGCGGCGCTCAGGAGATGGAGGAGTACGCGGAGGTGGTGGCCGCGATGGAGCCGAACGCGGCGGAGGCCGTACGGCGCCAGGCGCGGGCCGCCCGGGCGAGGCTGAACTGAGCTTCGCCGCCGAACCGGCTGCTGAGCCTGGTCAGATGGTCAGATACAGATCCTGGTCAGAGCCACCCCTTGTCGCGGGCGATGCGCACCGCGTCGGCGCGGTTGCGGGCGGCGGTCTTCTGGATGGCCGTGGAGAGGTAGTTGCGGACCGTGCCCTGTGAGAGGTTCAGCCTGCGCGCCGGCTCCGCGTTGGTCGAGCCGTCGGCCGAGGCCCGGAGCACCTCCCGCTCCCGCGCGGTCAGCGGGCACGCCCCGTCCACGAGCGCGGCCGCGGCCAGCGTCGGGTCGATGACCCGCTCGCCGCGCAGCACCCGGCGCACCGCGCCCGCGAGCTCGGCCGCGGGGGCGTCCTTGACCAGGAAGGCCTCGGCTCCGGACTCCATCGCCCGGCGCAGATAGCCGGGGCGGCCGAAGGTGGTCAGGATCACTATCCGTACGCTGGGGAGCTCCGTGCGGAGCGCGGCTGCGGCGTCGAGGCCGGTCATGCCGGGCATCTCGATGTCCAGCAGCGCGACATCCGGCCGGTGGGCCCGGGCCGCGTCCACCACCTCGTCCCCGCGCGCGACCTGGGCGACGACCTCGATATCCGGCTCCAGCCCGAGCAGCGCGGCCAGCGCCTCCCGAACCATCGACTGATCCTCGGCGAGAAGCACCCGAATGCGACCGCCCGGCGCCCCGCCCGGCTCCCCCGTCTGCACATTCATGGGCCCAGGGTAAGTGGCGACCCCGACACCCCTTGCCCGGGTGTGGACGACGCTCTACCCGGCTGTGGACAACCAGCTTTACCCGGGTGCGGACGACGAGACTTCGGGGGCGGCGGCTCGGCGGGAGAGAGGCACATACGCCCGGAGCGCGAACCCGCCCCGCTCGCCGCTCCCGGTCTCCAGCCTGCCGTCGGTCAGCTGGAGCCGCTCGGACAGCCCGGACAGGCCGTTGCCCGGCGGGCCCTCGGGGCCCCGGCCATCGTCGCTGACGGTCAGGCACAGCTCGTCGCCGGCCTCGGTGAGGGTCACGGCGCAGCGCAGCGCCCCGCTGTGCCGCACCACATTGGTGATCGCCTCGCGCAGCGCCCAGGCCAGCGCCCCCTCCTCGTCGGGCGGCAGATCCGGGTGGCCGTCGGAGGCCCGGCCGAGGTCGGCGGCTATGCCCGCGGCGGCCAGCGCGGTACGGGCCCCGGCCACCTCGGCCTCCAGAGTCGGGCGGCGGAATCCGCCGACCGCCTCCCGTACGTCCACGAGCGCCTGGCGGCTGACCCGCTCGATGTCGGCGACCTGCCGCCCGGCCTCCTCGGGCCGAGCGGGGAGCAGCCGCCCTGCCAGCTCGCTCTTGAGCGTGATCAGCGACAGCGAGTGGCCGAGCAGGTCGTGCAGATCGCGGGCGAGCCGCAGCCGCTCCTCGTTGGCGGCGAGCTGGGCGACCGTGGCCCGCGCCTCCCGCAGCGCCCTGGTCGTACGCACCAGCTGCCGCACCCCGCTCATCGCGAACCCGCCGAGCAGCGCGGGGATCACCAGGGCGGGCAGCAGATGCCGGGCGTCCCGGGCCGTCAGGCCGACGAGTAGCAGGACGACGGTGACCAGCGGGATCGCCAGCCGCGCGGCCCTGAGCGGGAGCACCGCGCCGCAGGCCACCGACACATAGACGAAGAGCACCAGCCAGGAGGCGCCGAGCGTCAGCGCCAGGACGGCGGCCAGCGCGGCCATCGCGACCAGCGCCGCGCCGGCCTTTCTGAGGTCCAGGGGCCGACCGGCAGGGCGGAACAGGAGCATGCAATAGGCGGTGAGAAAGACCAGCAGCCCCAGGCAGCCCAGGGCGGTGGCGAGGGGGCTGCGGTCGCCGTCCAGCAGATCATTGACCGGGGCGGTCATATACGCCATCCAGATGCCGACCCACAGCAGCCTGATCAGGGCCTGCCTACGATCGCTGACCTCGCGGCCGATGCCGGTCAGCACATCGTCCTCGCGCGTCAGCGACCGGCGCCAGGCCGCCCGGCGGGTGCCGCCCCGCCCGGCCGCCCCGCTCTCCCGCTCGCACCGCTCGTCCACGCCTCGCATCCCTTCTCGGCCCCTCGGCCCTCGGCCCTCGGCCTCTCGTATGGTCCCTCCCTGCGGCTCAGGCCTTGCGGGTGTCCTTGCGGTACAGCCAGGCGGCCGCGCCCGCGAAGAGGACCAGATACGCGGCCAGGAGCGCGACGTCCTTGGTGTGCGGCGCGCCGCCCAGCTCGATCGCCTGGCCGAGCGCGGCATAGGCGTGGGTGGGCAGGTAGTCGGATATGTGCTGAAGCCACTGGGGGTAGGAGGTCGTCGGGCTCCACAGCCCGCCGAGAATCGAGAGCCCGAAGTAGATGATCATCGTCAGGGGGCGTACGGCGTCGCCGGACGCGAGATAGCCGATGGCCACGCCCAGCGCGGCGAACACCAGGGAGCCCGCCCAGATCACGCCGGTCAGGGCGAACCACTGCCACGCGGCGTCGAACCGCACGTCCTTGGCCGCCGCGGCCACGACGAAGACGACCACGATCGCCGGGAGAGTGGCGACCGCCGCCGAGGCGATCTTGGCCAGCACATAGCCGCGCCCGGGCAGCGAGGTCAGCCGCAGCTGCCGCACCCAGCCCGATTCGCGCTCCTTGGCTATGCGCTCGCTGTTGCCCATCAGCACGGCGGTCAGCGAGCCGAAGGAGGCCATCGCGACCATGTAGTACAGCGGCATCGTCAGATGGGTGTTGGACACCAGGGAGGTGGTGTCGCTGGTACCCGCGATCATCAGGAACAGCGCCGAGGGGTAGATGATCGTGAAGAACATGAACTTCCGGTTGCGCAGGGCGCGCAGGATCTCCAGCTTGATCAGGGTGGTCATCGTGCCGCCTCCTCAGCGGTCGCGGCGTCGGTGATGGCGAGGAACGCCTGCTCCAGGCCGAGGCCCGCGACCTCGATGCCGCGCGGATACACCCCGAGGCCGTAGAGCGCGTGGACCGTCGCGTCGGCGTCGCTGGACCGCATCCGGACCGTGCGCCCCGATATCTCGATCCCGGTCAGGCAGGGCAGTGCGCGCAGCGCCGCCTCATCGGCCGGCTCGTCGAGCTCGAAGGCGATCCGCCGGGCCCCGGCCATCGCCTTGATCTCGGCGGACGAGCCGTCGGCGAGCACCCTCCCGCGGTGCAGCACGATCACGCGGTCGGCGATCGTGTCGGCCTCTTCGAGGTAGTGGGTGGCGAAGAGGATGGTGCGCCCCTGCCGCGCCTGTGCCCGCATCGCGGCCCAGAAGGTCTGCCGGGACGAGACGTCCATGCCGGTGGTCGGCTCGTCCAGCACAATCAGATCGGAGGCGCCCGCGGTGGCGAGCGCGAAGCGCACCCGCTGCTCCTGGCCGCCGGAGAGCTTGTTCACCTTACGGTCGGCGATCTCCGTGATCCCCGCCTGCTCCAGCACCTGCCGCACCGGGTGGGCCCGGGGGTGCAGATCGCAGGCCAGCCGCACCAGCTCCTGGACCGTGACGTCCTCCATCAGGCCGCCGCTCTGAAGCATCGCGCCCACCCGGCCGCCCTCGATCGCCTGGCGCGGGCTGGTGCCGAACAGCCGGACCGCGCCGGAGTCGGGGGTGCGCAGCCCCAGCAGCAGATCGAGGGTGGAGGACTTCCCCGCGCCGTTGGGCCCGAGCAGCGCGACGGTCTCGCCCTCGTGCAGCGTGAGGTCCAGGTCGGCCACGGCGCGCACGCTGCCGTAGCTCTTGTTCACCTTGTCGAAGGCGACCACCGGCGCGGACGCCGGGGCGCCGCCGGACGCGGTGGCCTGGCCGGAAGCGGACTGAGCGGTTGTTGCGGTCATGGCCCAAGCTTCGCCCGGAGCGATGGCTTCCCGGCAGTGTCTGCGGTCGTGGGCTCGGCATGACAGATGTCATGGTCCGGGCCGGGCACGCCGCGGCCCCCGCCCGATGCCGGACGGGGGCCGTACGCGCTTCGCTCACTTGGTCGCGATGATGCCGATCCGCTCGGCCGGGGTCTTGCCCTGGAGCGCCTTGCCCAGCGCGACCGCGACATCGGTCGGGGCGACGGGCTGCTTGCTGCCGTTGCCGCGCTCGATGAGGACGCCGTCGAAGAAGCCGCCGTACAGCTCCTTCAGGGCCTTCAGGTCGTAGTGCTCCACCAGCTTGCCGTCCACCACCTTCATGGACAGGACCTTCCACAGGGAGTTCTGCGGGCTCAGCGGAAGCGAGTGCGCCGGGTCCGTCTGGACCTTGACGAACTCCGACATCGCGGGCTGGGCGAAGGTCCGCATCTTCCGGTCGACCTCGGCGTTGCTGATCTGCGGCTGCTTGGTGACGACGGGCAGGGTGATGACCTTGTTCTCACCCGTGGCGGCCCGCTGCCGGAACGCCTCGTCCACCGCCGCGACCGCCTTGTCGACGTCCAGCCCCTTGCCTGCCTTGCCGTACACCGCGACGGCCTTGCCGGGCTTGAACTCGATGGTGCCCTCGCGCGCCGTGCCCGAGGTGCCCGCGAGCCGCTCCAGGGCGTCCTTGAGCTTCTCCTCGTCGATCGTGACGACCGGCTCGGCCTCATGGGTGCCGCCGAACAGCGAGCCGACCACGGTGACGGGGTTGTAGTCGCGGCCCGCGACGCCGCGGACCGTGGCCTCGGTGTCCAGCGTCAGGCCGGCCACGGATGGCTTGATCTCCTTCTGCTGGCCGTCGACCGACACCTTCAGCGGGGCGGTGGTACGGCCCGACAGGGCGGTGTCGAGCTTCTGGACGGCCGTCGCCTTGGAGGTGCCGCCGATGTCGACGCCCAGCACGGTGGTGCCGTTCGGGACGTCGGCGTGGTTCATCACCAGGCCCGCGCCGTACGCGACGCCGCCGATGAAGACGAGCGCGCCCACCACCAGGACCAGCTTGGAGCGCCCCTTCTTCTTGGGGCGGGCGGCCGCCGGGGCCGCGGGCGGCTTCGGGCCGCTCGGCGGGGCGGTCCCCTCGTCGGGCGTGGGGGGCGAGGCCGCGCCGCTCGGGGCGGACGGGAACGGCGAGCCCGGCCCCTTCGCAGCGGGCGGGACCACGGGGATGCCGCTGACCAGCGTCTCCCCGGAGGCCTGGTCGGCCGGCACGCCCCCACTGGGGGTCGGGTCCGGGTCGCGGAACAGCGGCGGCGCCGTGTCCGTCTGAGCGCCCGGCTTGCCGCCGGGGCCGCCGAACGGCCCGGCGGGCGCCACGGGGCTCGTGCCGGTGGTGGCGCCGAGGCTGCCGGACAGCGGCGAGCCGTTCGGCGGGGTGGGCGGCTGGGCGGCGAGCCCGGCGCCGCCCAGCGGCGGCCGGGTGGCGCCCGAAGGCCGGGGCAGCCGCATGTCGCCGGTGACCGGGCCGGTCGTCGGGCCGCTGGGCTCCGGCACCCCGGAGAAGCCGCCCGGCGGGGTGTCGGTGAAGTACGGCAGGTCGGCGCCCGGCCCGCCGCCCAGCGAGGGGGCGGGGAACTGCTGCGTGGTCTCGGGAGCCGAAAAATCGACGGCCGGGAAGTCGGGGCCCGAGAAGTCGGGGCCCGAGAAGTCGGCCGCCGAGAAGTCGGGCGCCGGGAACTGCTGGGTGGTCTCCGGAGCGGCGGCCGCCGCCCCGAACGGCTCGGCCACGGAGGGCCCGGGGGCCGGGGGCGTGGCGGCCGGCGGCACCGGGGGCTTGGGCGAGCTGCCCGTCGTCGACCCGCCGCCCTTGCCCTTGCGGGGCGCGAACCAGTCGCTGGTCCGGTCCTCCTTCTTCTTCTCGGCCCTGTTCGCCGAGTGTTCTCCGTGTTCTCCGCGCACCGGCAGGGGCGGGCGCGGGCCGTCCGCCGGGGCGGCGTCGGGCCCGGGCTGGTCGTCGGCGCCCTCGGGGTCGTCGGCGGAGCGCTGGTTCGGCACGCCCTCCTCGCCGACCGGTGTGCGCATGACCACCGGGGGGATGGGCCGCGACCCGGGGATGTTGATCCTGATCCGGGTCGTCAGTGTGGTCTCGGTCTTCGGCTCCTCCGGCCTGGCCGCGGCACGCGCCTCGCCGTCTCCGGAACCGCCCTCCTGGGCATCCTGCGACGGGTACTGGCGGGATCCGTACGGCGGAGTGCCGGACGGGTACGCGGCGGCGCCACTGCCCTTCCGGGTCCCGGAGGACGAACTGTCAGATTCACGGCTCAAAGCAGGTTCTCCCAGTTAGCTCCGCCGCCCGTCAGACTCGCGCGGGCGGCTCGGCGGCGGCACCACCTTACTGGGCCCCGCGGACATGCACTTGACGACCGCTGCGACAGCGCGGCCCGCGCACCGGCGGGCACCGCCCGCCGCCCTGGCAAAGGCCCCGGCGAAACGTGACGTCACTTAACAAGTCGGGCCGGGCCTCTGCCCGGTTGCGACACCTTCGGGATCGTGGCGCACATCACACCCGCGAACATTCCGCCCAGCAGGAAGACATAGGAACCCAGTCCGGCCCCGAACAGGAAGTCCCCCTCGGGCCGGGCCGCGGTGAGAAACAACACGGCGATCACCCAGGCGCCGGCCGGCACCACCCCGCCCAGCCGGGCGTCCATCGCCTTGACCCCGCCGACGCACAGCGCGCCGATCCCGAGCAGCGCGAGCAGCAACCCGCCGGGGAACCAGGCCGCTTGGACCAGCGCGCCCGCGGCGGCGACCAGCACCCCGAGAACCCCGAGCCCCACATACCCCGCCAGGCGCACGGCCGTCATGCCGGCACCCCCGCGAACAGGTCGTCCTCGCGGCCGCGCGCCGGGTCCGCCGCCACGGCCGCCCGCCCCCCGACGAGCAGATAGTGCTCCGTGGCGAACAGCGGCTGCCCCAGATCGTTCGAGAGCGCGAAGAAGGGCTCGTCCACCACGATCTGGGTGGCGTGGGCGCGCATGGCCTCCGCCTTCGCCCCGGCGTACGCGGCGCCGTCCACGGTCGTGGTCACCCGCGCGTCGTCGACCACCCCCGGCACGTCCTCGGCCGAGGCGGTCCGCGGGAAGGGGGCCTCCGCTCCCGCGGCGCGCAGCCGGGCGAAGCCCTCCTCGAGCTCCGAACGCGGGACGCAGTTCCAGTAGATCTTGTCGATCTCGTGCGGGTTGCCGAGATCCCGGCGGTAGACCGGCTCGGCGGCGAGCTCCGCCGCGCGCATGGCGACGCGGTGCGCCTGGATGTGGTCGGGGTGGCCGTAGCCCCCGTGCGGGTCATAGGTGACCAGGACCTGCGGGCGCACCTCGCGGACCACCTCGACCAGGTGCGCGGCCGCCTCGTCCACCTCCGCCCGCCAGAAGCACTCCGGGCGGGCGTTCTGCGGGGCGCCCATCATCCCGGAGTCGCGATACCGGCCCGGTCCGCCCAGAAAGCGGTGATCGCTGACCCCCAACGCCTTCATGGCCACGGCGAGTTCGCCGATCCGGTGCGGGCCGAGCGCATCGTCGCGATCGGCGGCCAGCTGCGCCAGGGCGGGCGGGATGATCTCGCCCTCCTCGCCGAGCGTGCAGGTCACCAGCGTGACATGAGCACCCTCGGCGGCGTACTTGGCCATGGACGCGCCGTTGTTGATCGACTCGTCATCCGGATGTGCGTGTACCAGGAGCAGGCGTCGGGCGGGAAGGACCGGGGTCATGGGCACAGCCTACGAGCCCCCTGGGGGAGGATCGTGGGTCACCCGCGGATCAGAGGTCGACATCTCCGATCATGTTCGCCACGTTCGTCGTGAGGTCGTCGATCGTCGGGGCGATCGACGAACTGGCGAGGTAGAAGCCGAGCAGCACACAGACAAGCGCGTGCGCCGACTTCAGCCCAGCCTTCTGGACGAGCATGAAGACGACGATCAGCAACAGCACGACCAACGAAATCGAGAGCGCCACAGCGGCTCACCTCCAGGTACACGCGCTCGAACGGACAACATATTCATGCCACAGGGGGCCTACCCACTATGCGCAATCGATCATAACTATGGGCCCGTGCGCACGACTCGGTGCACGGGAGCATGACAGGGGCGCATGCCTGTTCGCACGATCGCCCTCGTCATCAGGCCTGATTCTCGCCACATTCGGTGAGTTGATCTTCTCGGGCGTCGCGGGACGAACATGCCCCCGGCAACCCGGCCCGGGCCGTACGCTCGGCCCATGACCGGACAGCTCTCCTTCCCCCGGCAGCACGCCCGCACCCAGCGCTTCACCCTCGGTGCGCCGCGCGCCTTCGCCGTGGCCCCCGACGACTCGCGCGTGACGTTCCTGCGCTCCCGCTCGGGCACCGACCGGGCCAACCTCCTGTGGGTGTACGACCTCGAAGAGCGGCGGGAGTACCCGGCCGCGGACCCCGCCGCCCTGCTCGGCGGCGCCGACGAGGAGTTGTCCGCCGAGGAGCGGGCGCGCCGCGAGCGCAGCCGGGAGGGCTCGGCGGGCGTTATCGGTTACGCCACCGACCTGGCCGTCGAATTGGCCGCTTTCGCACTCTCCGGACGGCTGTTCGCCACCGAGTTGCGCGCCGGCGTGACCCGTCGACTCCCCACGCCCGGACCGGTGATCGACCCGCGCCCGTCGCCCGACGGACGCCACATCGCCTATGTGGCGCAGGGCGCGCTGCGCGTAACGGACGCCGACGGCAGCGCCGGGGGCACCGAGGGCGCCGGCGACCGGGCGCTGGCCCTGCCGGAGGGCGACACCGTCACCTATGGGCTCGCGGAGTTCATCGCCGCCGAGGAGACACAGCGCTCGCGCGGCTTCTGGTGGTCGCCCGACAGCGACGCCCTGCTGGTCGCCCGGGTCGACGACGCGCCCGTGAGGCGCTGGTGGATCGCCGACCCCGCGCACCCCGACCGGGAGCCCGCCGAGGTCGCCTACCCGGCCGCGGGCACCGACAACGCCGAGGTGCGGCTGGTGCTGCTGGGCCTGGACGGGTCCCGTACGGAGGTCGAGTGGGACCGGCAGCGCTATCCGTACCTCGCCCAGGTGCACTGGTCCGCGTACGGCCCGCCGCTGCTGCTCGTCCAGGCCCGCGACCAGCGCAGCCAGCTCTATCTGGCCGTGGATCCCGATTCCGGGCGCACCCGCACCGTCCATGTGGACGAGGACCCGGTCTGGCTTGATCTTTTCCCTGGTGTACCGGCCTGGACCCCGGACGGACGGCTGGTCCGCATCGCTGACGAGGGCGGCGCCCGCGTCCTGATGGTCGGCGACCGCAAGCTCACCTCGGGCGCGCTGCACGTCCGGGCGGTCCTCGACATCGGCGAGGAGGACGTCCTCTTCTCCGCCTCCCCGGGCGCGGACGCCGACCTGCCCGAGCGGCCCGGCGAGATCGGTGTCTTCCGCGCCTGGTACCGCGGCAGCGGGGACCAGGGCGGCTGGGAGGCGGTCGGCAAGCGGCCCTTCCCGGCCATGCACTCCGCCGTGCGCGGCGGCGAGGTGATCGTCCTGTCGTACGCCGAGCCGGAGCGGCCCGGCGCCACGGTCGAGGTGGTCCGTCCCGCCGCCGACGGCTCGGCGGAGCCGCTCGCGGAGATCGCCTCGTACGCGGAGCGGCCCGTCATCACCGCCCGCCCGCACCTGGTCTTCGCGGGCGAGCGCGACATCCCGTGCGCCGTGCTGCTGCCGGCCGGCCACACCGCGGACGACGGCCCGCTGCCCGTCCTCATGGACCCCTACGGCGGCCCGCACGGCCAGCGTGTACTGGCCGCCCACAACCCCCACCTGACCTCGCAGTGGTTCGCCGACCAGGGGTTCGCGGTGATCGTCGCCGACGGCCGCGGCACGCCCGGCCGCTCCCCCGCCTGGGAGAAGGCCGTCCGCGACGACCTGGCGGAGGTGACGCTGCGGGACCAGGTCGACGCGTTGCGGGCGCTCGCCGAGCGCTATCCGCTGGATCTCTCCCGCGTGGCCATCCGCGGCTGGTCGTACGGCGGCTATCTCGCCGCGCTGGCGGTGCTGCGCCGCCCCGACGTCTTCCACGCGGGCATCGTGGGCGCCCCCGTCACCGATCTGCGGCTGTACGACACCCACTACACCGAGCGGTACCTGGGCCACCCGGACGAGCAGCCGGCGGTCTACGCCGCGAACTCGCTGGTGACGGACGAGGGGCTGTCCGGCGCGGCGGACCCGCACCGCCCGATGATGATCATCCACGGCCTGGCGGACGACAATGTGGTCGCCGCGCACACCCTGCGGCTGTCCTCCGCGCTGCTCGCGGCCGGCCGCCCCCATGAGGTGCTGCCGCTGTCCGGCGTGACCCATATGACGCCGCAGGAACAGGTCGCCGAGAACCTGCTCCTGCTCCAGGTGGACTTCCTGAGGCGGTCGCTGGGCGCGAGCTGAGCCTTCCTACCAGCCCGGCGGGGGCGGAGGCGGAGGCTGGGGCGAGGAGGGCGGGGGCGGGACCGTGGGCGGCGGCGGGACCGTGGGCGGGGTCGCGGGCGGCGGGGGCGGAGCCGTCGGCGGGGACGACGGGTAGCCGTAGCCGCCGGGCGCGCTGCCGCCGGACGCGCTGCCGTAGGCGCCGTAGCCGCCGGTCGCGTCGCCGTACCCCCCGGGCGCGGCACCGTAGCCGCCGTAGCCCCCGTACGGCGGCGCGGGCCGGCCCCATCCGGTGAGCGGTTCGTCGTCCGTGGCGACGCCGCGCTGCGCCAGGGCGATCAGCGCGACCAGGCCGACCAGTACCTCGAAGAACGCGGTGAGCACGCCGAGCACGACCACGGTCGGCACCTCGTCGAGGTGCTCGACGACCTTGACCTTGATGTACACCGAGACCTCGGCGATCCCGCTGCCCAGCACCAGCGCCGCCGCCGTCATCCCCAGCGGCCGGGCCAGCGGCGCCCGGCCGAGCGCCGCGAAGGCGGCGGCCAGGGCCAGCGCCACCACCGTCCACGACGCCCAGGCACTGGGGGGCGAGAGCAGCGTGGAGATCGTGTGCTCGCCGGAGAGTAGGTACTTGTAGTTGTCCCAGCCCCGCTTCTGGGCCCAGTAGATCTGCCAGGCGCCGCCGACGACCGCGACGGCTCCCAGGAACAGCGCGGCCGTCACGGCGACCGCGGGCGTCGGCCGGGCGGGCGGCCGGTCGGCGGGCGAGACGGCGTGGTCGGGGACGGCCGCATCGGCCGGGCGCCGGGCGGCGGCCACGACGGCCAGCAGGAGGCCGCCCAGCACAACGGCCGCCCACACGCTGAGCTGCGCGCGGGTCTTCAGCCCGCCGGGGATGCCCTGCATCCAGTCGGCCTGCAGATTCCACAGGCTGGGCAGGCGCAGCACGACCGTCGCGACGGCGGCCGAGGCCAGCGCCCCGGCGGCGGCCGACGAGCGCAGCGCCGTGATGCCGACGGCCGCATAGACGGCCAGCAGGACCACGTCGACGAGGGACGAGCCGAGGAGCCCGTACGGAATCCCGGAGCTCCAGGCCCACCACACGTCACTGGCCTTCTCGGCCTTGTCCAAGTCCCGGATGATCCACGCCAGTGAGATCAGTCCGAGCGCTGCGCAGACCAGTGCGCCGAAGGTGCGCGCGCCGAAGGTGCGCGCGCCGCGGTTGAGTATGCGTCCCTGCCCCATGGCTGTAGGTTTGCCCCGCCCCGGCGCCGGATCAACCGTCGAGGCGCCACCAATGTGCCGACAGTGTGGCGAAGGTGTGCCGACATGGGTGACCGGCCGGGGCGACATGGCGCGCCCCGGCCGGTCTACGGCACCCGCACGGCCGTACGCAGTTCAGCCTGACGCGTCCGTATATCGGTATCGCGTCAGTCAAGTTGCTTGCGTGTTAACGCGTTTGATGTGTGTTGCTCACTCTTTGTCGCCGACGGACGATCTCTGTCAAGCACGCCGGGACCTCGATCTGCAAAATGTTCGCTCAAGACTGCCCGGTGGGTGCCTTCCGCTTCCGCTGGCCCCTTGACTGCGCTGCGAATCGGTTGCGAAAGTCCGCTCATCCCGAGACGCGCACGACCACCGGCGGCCGGGCTGCGACATGACGCGAGTAGACCAGCGCGAAAAGACACAGCGAACAGTCCGGGGGGCGTTACGCGATGACGAGTCCTTCCCAGGCCGCGGCGGCCGGGGCGAACGCGCCCCCGCCCGGCCCGGATGCCGCCCCGGCGGCCGAAGTCGGCAAGGGGGGCGCGCCGTTGGTGGGGCGCTCGCCCGGCCAGCTGATGTGGCGGCGCTTCAAACGCGACAAGACAGGCGTGATTTCGGCCTACATCGTGATCTTCTTCTTTGTGATCGCGTTACTCGCGCCCCTGATCGCCTGGCTGTACGGCAAGAACCCGTACACCACCTACGGACTCGACAGGCCCGGGCTGCTCAACGAGTTCTACTACCCCATCAAGCCCAACGGGGGCATCGACGGCGAGTTCTGGTTCGGCCTCCAGCCGCAGCTCGGCCGGGATGTGTTCACCCAACTCCTGTACGGCATACGGACCTCGCTGCTGATCGCGGTCGCCGTCACCATCCTGTGCACCCTCACCGGCATCCTCGTCGGCGTCACGGCCGGCTATATGGGCGGCAGGACCGACTACTTCCTGGGCCGCTTCATCGATCTGCTCCTCGCCTTCCCGGCGCAGCTCTCCTTCGTGGCGTTCACCCCGGTCGTCTACTCGCTCTTCGTCAACCCGGAGAAGGAGACGCCCACTTATCTGCGCGTGATCACGCTGATCCTGGTCCAGTGGGCGCTGGGCTGGATGGGCCTGGCGCGGCTGCTGCGGGGTCAGGTGCTCAGCCTGCGCGAGCGGGAGTTCGTGGAGGCCGCGAAGGTGACCGGCGCCTCCCCGTGGCGGATCATCAGCAAGGAGCTGCTGCCCAATCTGTGGACGCCGATCCTCGTGCAGTCGACGCTGATGCTGCCGACCTTCGTGACCGCCGAGGCCGGGCTCTCCTTCCTCGGAGTCGGGCTCGTCGAGCCGACTCCCGACTGGGGCCGGATGTTCGCCACCGGCGCCAGGCACTACCAGAACGACATCACGTACATGTTCTTCCCGGGCGTGGCCATGGTGATCTTCGTGGTGGCCTTCAACCTGCTCGGGGACTCGGTCCGGGACGCATTCGATCCGAAGACTAAGCGCTAGGCAGGTGCAACGACACATGACCTCATCTCAACGGGGCAGAGGGCGGCTGGCGGCCGTCTCTCTGGCGATCGGGGCCCTCGTGCTCTCCGCCTGTAGCAGCGGCGGGGGCGGCGAAGAGGATCCCGTCGAGAACAAGCCGGACAAGGCCAGGGCCGAGAACTACTCGCTCGGCACCGCGGCCGACTCCACCGGCCCGGCCGCCGAGGTGCCCGGCGCGAAGAAGGGCGGGACGGTCAACGTCCTCCAGCGCGACGCCTTCACGTATCTCGACCCGGCGCAGATCTACTACGCCGACATGCTGACCGTCCAGATGCTCTACAACCGGTCGCTGACCACCTACAAGGTCGACGACAAGGGCCAGGTGAAGCTGGTCGGCGACCTCGCCACCGACACCGGCAAGTCCTCGGACAGCGGCAAGACCTGGACGTACACGCTCAAGGACAACCTCAAGTTCGAGGACGGGTCCCCGATCACCTCGGCCGATGTCCGGCAGTCCGTCGAGCGGCTCTACTCCAAGTGGGCGACCGACGGACCGCTGTACATCCCGCAGTGGCTCTCGGGTGAGGGCCAGTCCTTCCGGAAGGCGCTGCCCGACGGGCCGTACAAGGGCAAGCACCTGCCCAAGGACGTGCTGGACACGCCCGACGACAAGACGGTGATCTTCCACTTCAAGGAGCCGCACGCGGACACGCCGTACGCGGTCGGCATGCCGAACATCGGCGCGGTGCCCTCCGACGGCAAGAAGGACACCGCCGAGAAGTACACCAACCACCCGGTCTCCTCGGGCCCGTACAAGATCGAGAAGCTCAACCCGGACAAGTCGCTGACCCTGGTGCGCAACGACCAGTGGGACCCGAAGACGGACGCGGTCCGCCACCAGTACCCGGAGAAGTTCGACATCCGCTTCGGCGTCCAGGAGCCCGAGTCCGCCCGCCGGCTGCTGGCCGACCGGGGCAGCGACAAGCAGACGATGTCCTTCACCAACGCGGTCACCGTCGAGTCCGCCCAGGAAGTGGCCAAGGACGCGGGGGCCAAGGCGCGCACCTTCCTCGAGGTGCAGCCGTACGTCGACTACATGGCCATCAACATGGACCGGATCAAGGACAAGAAGGTCCGGCAGGCCCTCGCCTACGCCATGCCCAACGACCAGATCCTCGGCCAGTTCGGCGGCAAGCGGGCCGGACAGGTCGCGGGCAACCTGCTCGCTCCCTCGCTCGCCGGGTGGAAGGAATTCGACCCCTTCGGCAAGACGAAGAAGGGGAACGAGGGCGGCGACACCAAGAAGGCCAAGGAGCTGCTGAAGGAGGCGGGCAAGGAGGGTCAGGAGATCGTCTACGCCTACCCCAACACCACCGAGTACCAGAACGTCTCCGTGGTCGTCGCCAAGGCTCTGGCGGCGGCCGGGTTCAAGGTGCAGAAGAAGGAGATCGACTCCAACAACTACTCCACCGAGATCTCCAAGATCGACAACGGCTTCGACATCTACCGGGCCTCCTGGGGCGCCGACTGGCCGGTCGGCTCGACCGTGATCCCGCCGCTGTTCGACAGCAAGGCCGTCGCCGACGGTTCGCAGAACTACTGGCACCTCAAGAACAGCGAGGTCGACTCCGAGATCGCCCGCATCCTGAAGATCACGGACGTGGAGAAGGCGTCGGGTGAGTGGGTCACGCTGGCCAACAAGATCCTCACCGACGATGTGCCGGCCGTCCCGCTCTTCTACAACCGCCAGTGGAGCATCTGGGGTTCGGGGCTCGGCGGCGTCAAATACCAGCCGGTATATGGAACCGCGGACCCGACCGGGGTGTATGTGAAGTAGCACTACCGCGATCGCCACGCGGCTCCGCCGCGTGATCACCGCACCAGCCCCAGGGCGCGCTGTCCGTCACCCTCCGCGGGTGGCGGACGGCGCTGCCCCTCCGACCCGCCCTGGTCGCCCAAGGCGCCCGTACCGGAAGACCCGCGACGCCATGCTTCGTTTCCTCGTACGCCGCTCCCTCGGCGCGATCGTCATCATCCTGCTGATCAGCGCGATCACGTTCTTCCTCTTCTTCGCGCTGCCCTCCGAACCGGCGCAGCTGGCCTGCGGGAAGAACTGCGGCCCGGACGCCATCGCCCTCATCAACAAGAACCTGGGCCTCGACCAGCCGGTCCCGGTCCAGTACTGGCACTATCTGGTCGGCATCTTCGCCGGCCGGGACTTCGAGGTCGGCCACTGCCCGGCCCCCTGTTTCGGGTACTCCTTCACCAACTCCCAGCCGGTCTGGGAGACCATCATGGACCGCTACCCGACCACGCTCTCGCTCGCCGTCGGCGGCGCCGCGGTCTTCCTGCTCATCGGGGTCTCCATCGGCATGATCGCCGCGGCCAAGCGGGGCACCTTCGCCGACAAGTTCTTCAGCTCCCTGTCGCTGATCGGCAACTCGCTCCAGATCTACTTCGTCGGCGTCATCGCGCTGTGGCTGCTGGTCGACACCTGGGGCCTGGTGGACCGGCCCGAGTACACCCCGTTCACCGATAATCCGGCCAAGTGGTTCAGCGGGCTGCTGCTGCCCTGGCTGGTGCTCTCCATCATCTTCATCGCCAACTACAGCCGTATGACGCGCTCCCAGATGGTCGAGCAGCTGGGCGAGGAGCATGTGCGCACCGCGCGCGCCAAGGGGATGTCGAGCCGTACGGTCTTCTTCCGCTACGCCTGGCGCGGCGCGATCGCCCCGATCGTCACCATCGTCGGCATCGACCTCGGCTCGCTGTTCGGCGGCGCGATGATCACGGAGTTCACCTTCACCCTGCACGGCCTGGGCCGGCTCGCCGTGGAGTCGGTGACCGAGAAGGACCTCCCGATGCTGATGGGCGTGATGCTCTTCAGCTGCACGGCGATCGTCATCGCCAACATCATCGTGGACGCGCTGTACGCCGTCATCGACCCGCGCGTGCGCCTCGCCTAGGAGTACGACCGACGTGACCACCCTGACCAAGTCCGAGGCCACCCCGGCCCCCGCCGCGGGCGACGCCTTCCTGTCCGTGCGCGACCTGTATGTGCGCTTCTCCACCGAGGACGGCGTCGTCAAGGCCGTGGACGGACTCTCCTTCGACCTCGAGCGCGGTCGCACCCTCGGCATCGTCGGCGAGTCCGGCTCCGGCAAGTCCGTCACCAACCTCGCCGTCCTCGGTCTGCACGACCCGCGCAACACCGAGATCCGCGGCGAGATCGTGCTCGACGGCCAGGAGCTGACCCGGGCGCCCGAGCGCGCGCTGGAGAAGCTGCGCGGCCACAAGATGGCGATGATCTTCCAGGACTCGCTCACCGCCCTCTCGCCCTATTACACGATCGGCCGCCAGATCGCCGAGCCCTACCGGAAGCACACCGGGGCCTCCAAGCGCGAGGCGTGGGGCCGCGCCATCGAGATGCTCGAGAAGGTCGGCATCCCCAACGCCAAGCTGCGCGTGCGCGACTATCCGCACCAGTTCTCCGGCGGTATGCGGCAGCGCGCGATGATCGCCATGGCCCTGGTCTGCGACCCCGATCTGCTCATCGCCGACGAGCCGACCACCGCCCTGGACGTCACCGTCCAGGCCCAGATCCTCGACCTGCTCAAGGATCTTCAGCAGGAGTTCGGCTCCGCGATCATCCTCATCACCCATGACCTGGGCGTGGTCGCCAACACCGCCGACGACCTGCTGGTGATGTACGCCGGCCGGGCCGTGGAGCGGGGCACGGTCCGCGAGGTGCTCCGCTCCCCCGGGCATCCGTACACCTGGGGGCTGCTGGGCTCCATGCCCCGCCTGAACTCCGCCGTCGACGAGCCGCTCAGCCCCATCCCCGGCGCCCCGCCCAGCCTCCTCGCCCCGCCCCCCGGCTGCCCCTTCCACCCGCGCTGCGCCTACCCCGAGGAGGTCGGCGGCGACCGGTGCGCCACCGAGCGCCCCTCGCTCCCGGACGGGCGGGGCGCGGCCTGCCATCTGGCCGCCGAGCGCAAACAGACCATCTTCATCGAGCAGATCAAGCCCCGGCTGGCCTAGGAGTCACGGACATGAGCAGCAACGCGTCGCCCGCGTCCGGGGAACCCCTCCTCGTCGCCGAGAAGCTGACCAAACACTTCCCGATCATGGGTGGCTTCCCCTTCAAGCGGAAGGTGGGCGCCGTCCAGGCGGTGGACGGCATCGACCTGACCGTGCGGGCGGGCGAGAGCTTCGGCCTGGTCGGCGAGTCCGGGTGCGGCAAGTCCACCACCGGCCGCCTGCTGACCCGGCTCCTGGAGCCCACCGCCGGGACCGTCACCTACCAGGGCCAGGACATCACCCACGCGGACCGAAAACAGCTCGCGCCGATCCGCTCCGAGATCCAGATGATCTTCCAGGACCCGTACTCCTCGCTGAACCCCCGGCAGACGGTGGGCGCGATCATCTCCGGGCCGATGGAGATCAACGGCATCAAGCCGCCGGGCGGCCACGAGGCCCGGGTGCGCGAGCTGCTGGAGATCGTCGGGCTGAGCCCCGAGCACTACAACCGCTTCCCCCACGAGTTCTCCGGCGGCCAGCGCCAGCGCATCGGCGTCGCCCGCGCGCTCGCCCTCGAACCCAAGCTCATCGTCGCCGACGAACCGGTCTCCGCGCTCGACGTCTCCATCCAGGCCCAGGTCGTCAACCTCCTCCAGGAGCTCCGCCGCGAGCTGGGCATCGCCTTCCTCTTCATCGCTCACGACCTGGCCGTGGTGCGCCACTTCTCGCAGCGCGTCGCGGTCATGTATCTCGGCAAGATCGTCGAGGTTGGCGACCGCGACTCCATCTACCTCCGCCCCCGCCACCCCTACACCCACGCCCTGCTGTCCGCGGTCCCCGAGGCGGTCCTGCTGGCCGAGGACGAGGGCGAGGGCGGCGGAGAGGCCGACGGCGCCGGGGCGAGCGCCACCCCCCGCCGCGAGCGCATCCGCCTCGCCGGCGACGTCCCCTCCCCCATCGACCCGCCTTCCGGCTGCCGCTTCCGCACCCGCTGCTGGAAGGCCCAGGACAAGTGCGCCCGCGAAGAGCCCCCGCTGATCCGCCTCGAAGGCAACCGCGAGGGCCATCTGTCCGCCTGCCACTTCCCCGAGGACCCGACCACCGAGGCCCGCGAGCAGGACGTCATCCTCGACCCGGCACTGATAGCGGCGGAGGACCTCCACAAGGGCTGAGCGAAATCGACCCAACGACTGACAGGGTGATGGACTTGCGTGAAAGTACCCAAACCGGCGGAGTGTCTGCCGTAAGCCGTCGCACGCTCCTCCGAACCGGAACAGGGTTAGCAGCCGCCGCGGCGAGCGGCGGCCTTTCCTTATTCGCGGCTGAATCGGCGTCCGCGACCGTCCCGACATCGCAGCGCTTCGTATTCGAGGGGGCCGGCGGCGATCCCGTGGTGCGGGCCACGCTTCACCAGCCTTACTGGGCGATGCAGTCCTTCGCCTTCGACCACGTCCACGGGCACATCTACTTCGTGCAGACCAAGGTCGGGAGCGCGAACGGCGACCTCTGGATGACCAGGACCGACCTGAGCGGCACGGTGCTGGGCGCCATGGCGCTCCACGGGTTCGACCACGGTTCGTCGATGGGGATCCAGCCGGACACGTCCGGCTCTCCGTATGTGTGGCTCGCGGGCGACTGGCGGAGCCTGTCCCCCGATACGGCCCCCAACAGCCACACGATCTGCCGCATCAAGTACAGCGACGGGGGCGTGCTCGACTACGCCGAGGACGCGGGGGTCTGGAAATTCCCGATCGGCCTCTCCGACTTCCGGGACTGTCCGAGACCGTCGATCGACCCCTACACCAACCGGCTGCTCGTCCGGTACATGGGGACGACGAGCCCCTGGCGCCTCGCGCTGTTCGACCTCCCCGCCGTCATCAACAAGGGCATCAGCGACACCACTCCCATCCTTGCCAAGCGCGCCCTCCCGACCAACGCGCAACTCGGTCTCTCCGACTCCGACCTCTTCCAGGGCGTGACCTCGTACGGCCAGTACGCGTACCTCTCCTACGGCGGCGCGCCCGCGACCCCCTCGGACCCGGCCGAGCCGTCCTACCTGGTCCGTCTCGACATGAACAAGACCGGGGGTTCGTTCGAGGAGGTGTACCGGACGAGAGCGGGCGAGTCGCTGCCCGGTCGCGAACCCCAGGGAATGGCGATCTGGCGATCGTCGGGCGGCCCGCGCCTCGCGTTCGGCTTCTCCAGCAAGATCAGTGGCAGTCCTGACCAGTTCCGGGCGACCGTCTTCTACAAGAGCGACCTCGCCGGGTAGATCGCCCGAACCGTAAGCCCGGCTGGTAGCGTCCGAGCGCGTGAACGACAGCGTGTACGTGGGCAACGCGGGCAAGGACGCCCCGCTGGACCGGGGATGGATCCTCGGTCACTTCAAGGACGCCGGCGATCCCCGCCACAGCGACGCCGTGGAGATCAAGTGGGGCATCCACCCGCCGGGTGACGAGCGGGCCCAATGGGTGCGGGGCGAGGAACGCACGGCTCTGCTGGTCCTCATCAGCGGCCGCTTCCGCGTCGAGCTGCCCGGCCGCAGCGTGCTCCTGGAACAGCAGGGCGACTACGTCGTGTGGGGCCACGGCGTCGACCACTCCTGGTTCGCGGAGGAGGAGTCGGTGGTGCTGACGGTCCGCTGGCCGTCCGTGCCCGGCTACGCGGTGGATGCGGCGGACACGGCGGACGCGGCGGAGCCGCGCGGCTGACCGTCAGACCTCGGCCGACCCCAGGACCAGCACCTGGATGGCCAGAACCGCGGCGCCGCGGGCCCAGTCGTGGAAGTCGGAGACCTTTGTTTCCAGGTTGACCGGGTCGGCCTGGGGGTGGCGGTTGGCGAGGATGGCGTCCTCCACCGCCGGGCCGGCCACATCGACCAGGCTCACCCCCTCACCCGCCAGCAGGATCTTCTGCGGCATCGCGAAGTTGGCGATCTGGGCCACGAGCGTGCCCAGGGCCCGGGCGGCCTCGTCCACGACACGGGCCGCCATGGGCTCGCCCTCGGCGGCGAGGGCGAGGATCTCCTCGTAGGTCATCTCACGGCCCGTCGCGGCCTGGAGTTGGTAGCGGATGCTGGGGATGGTGAGCAGGGAGATGGCGCTGCCCCGATCGCCAAAGGGGGTGAGCGGTCCGTAGGGGTTGACGATCCACCGCCGGCCCACGCCCGCACCGTCCTCCGAGGAGGCCACCCGCCTGCCGCCGACGACCAGCCCGTAGCCAAGACCCGCCCCGATGGTGAGCACCGCGAACCGCTCCAGGCCCCGCCCCGCGCCGAACCAGGTCTCGGCCTCCACCAGCGCCGCCACGTCGTTCTCGACGACCACCGGCAGCCCGGTGCGCTTCTCGACCAGTTCGGCCAGCGGCACATCCGCCCAGTCGAGGAAGGGCGAATCGACGACGGCGGAGCGGTCCCGGACGCTGCCTCCGACGCCGATGCCGATCCCCGCCAGGCGGGGAAACGCTCGAGCCGGCTCGTCCGTCATCTCATGCAGCAGGTCGGCCACCTCGGCGGGGTCGTGTGTGGTCAGCGGCCGTTCGTAACGGGCCACGACATCGCTGCGCAGGGTGGTGACGACCCCGTACACCCGGTCCCCGGTGATCTTGAACCCGAGGAAGTAGCGGGACTCGGGGATCACGTCCAAGGGCTGTGAGGGCCGCCCCTGCCGTACCTCCGCGAGCGTCGTGTCCTCGGCCGACTCGATCAGCAGACCCGACTCGATCAGCGGCTTGGTCAGCCGGGTGAGGCTGCCCGCCGAGAGGTTCAGCCGGCGGGCGATCTCGCTGCGTGACAGCGGGCCGTGCACCAGCACCTCGATCGCCACCGCGCGCTCACCGGGACTCAGCGGCGGCCAACTCGCCGCACCTGTCGTCATGAAGGTCGGACCCCCACAAGATTTTTTTCACCAAGGAAGTAATGGCGTCACTCTACGCCGAAGGATCCGGACACAGAACATGTTTGCACGGCTCTTGACGCGTGGATTCTTTTGCATCAAAAGTAAGTGCCCTCAACCTGAGGACGCCGCAGACGAGGGAGTCTCCGATGACCGTCGCCTCCAGCAGCCCTCCTTCGCGTCTGCCGTTGCGCGGCGCCGAGGGAGTCACACCGAAAGTCGAAGTCCGCAAGGCCCGGGAGCGCGGAGACGGAGCCCTCGCGGCCCTGTTCATCGCCCCCGCCCTGCTGGGCTTTCTGGTCTTCCTGCTCTGGCCGACGCTGCGGGGCATCTATCTGAGCTTCACCCGCTTCAACCTGCTCACCCCGGCCGAGTGGGTCGGCCTGGACAACTACGTGCGGATGGTCCACGACCCGATCTTCTGGGACTCGCTCAAGGTCACCGTCGAGTACGTGGTCATCAACATCGGCGTCCAGACGGTGTCGGCGCTGGTGATCGCGGTGCTGCTCCAGCGGCTGACGCAGTCGGCGCTGCTGCGCGGGATCGTGCTGGCCCCGTACCTCATGTCGAACGTGGTCGCGGGCATCGTCTGGCTGTGGATGCTCGACAACCAGCTCGGCATCGGCAACGAGATCCTCCAGAGCCTCGGCTTCGACCGCATCCCGTTCCTGGCCGACGAGACCTGGGCGATCCCCACCATCGCCCTGATCAACGTCTGGCGGCACGTCGGCTACACCGCGCTCCTGCTCTTCGCCGGCCTCCAGGCGATCCCGAGCGACATGTACGAGGCAGCCAGGGTCGACGGCGCGAGCGAATGGCGGATGTTCTGGCGGATCACCATGCCGCTGCTGCGGCCGGTCCTCGCGGTCGTCCTGATCATGACGGTGATCGGTTCGTTCCAGGTGTTCGACACGGTTGCCGTGACCACCGCGGGCGGTCCGGCGAACGCGACCAACGTCCTCCAGTACTACATCTACGGCTCCGCCTTCGGCCGCTTCCAGTTCGGCTACGCCTCGGCGATGTCCGTCGCCCTGCTGGTCGTCCTCAGCGCGATCACCTTCATCCAGTACCGGGTCACCCGGGCCGGCCAATCCGACCTCGGCTGACGGAAGGAGAGATCCGACATGGCTGCCGTGGCAACGACCACCACCGTACGGCGCGTCCGGCGCAGGCCCTCTCTCGGGCGGGCCCTGGCCTGGACGGTGATGGCCGCGATCGTGCTCATCACCCTGCTGCCCTTCTACTGGATCCTGCGCACCGCGCTGTCCGCCAACAGCGCGCTCGTCGCCCACCCCGGCGACCCACTGCCCGTGGACCTCACCGGCGGCGGCTTCGCACGCGCCCTGGGCCTCCAGTCCACGCAGGAGGCGATCGCCCAGGGCGGCTCGGGCGGCGGGCTGGCGTTCTGGCGCTATCTGCTGAACTCGGTGATCGTCTCGACGCTGATCACCGTCTGCCAGATCTTCTTCTCGTCCATGGCCGCGTACGCCTTCGCACGCCTGCGCTGGCGGGGCCGGGACAAGGTGTTCGGCCTCTTCCTGGCCGGGCTGATGGTGCCCGCGATCTTCACCCTGCTGCCGAACTTCGTGCTCATCAAGCAACTCGGGCTGGTGGACACGCTGCTCGGGATCGCACTGCCGACCATGTTCATGACCCCGTTCGCGGTGTTCTTCCTGCGGCAGTTCTTCATGAACGTGCCCCGCGAGGTCGAGGAGGCCGCGCTGCTCGACGGCGCCGGCAAGGTCCGCGTCTTCTTCCGGGTGCTGCTGCCCATGGCGTCCACCCCGATCCTCACCCTGGCCGTGCTGACGTACATCACCTCCTGGAACGACTACTTCTGGCCGTTGATGGTGTCCTACAGCGACAGCTCCCGGGTGCTCACCGTGGCACTGGCCATTTTCCGCGCGCAGACGCCACAGACCGGCACCGACTGGTCCGGTCTGATGGCGGCGACGCTCATCGCCGCGCTCCCGATGCTGGTGCTCTTCGGCCTGTTCGCGCGCCGCATCGTCAGCTCCATCAGCTTCACCGGGATCAAGTAAGGGGACCGTGATGCGAATTCGTAAGGTGGTGGCGCTGGCCGGGGCGCTGACGCTGTCCCTGCTGACAGGCTGTGCGAAGGGCGACTCGGCCGGGTCGTCCGGGAACACGGTGACGTACTGGCTGTGGGACTCCAACCAGCTGCCCGCCTACCAGGCCTGTGCCAAGGGCTTCGAGAAGCAGAACCCGGGCCTCCGTATCAAGATCACCCAGATGGGCTGGGGCGACTACTGGACCAAGCTCACCGCGAGCTTCATCGCGGGCACAGAGCCTGACGTGTTCACCGACCACATCCAGAAGTTCGGGCAGTTCGCCGACCTGAACGTGCTTCAGCCGCTGGACGGCCTCGGCATCGACGAGGCCGACTACCAGTCGGGGCTGGCGTCCAGCTGGGTCGGCCAGGACGGCCACCGCTACGGCTCCCCGAAGGACTGGGACACCGTCGCCCTGTTCTACAACCAGAAGATGGCCCAAGCGGCCGGGCTGACCGCCGAAGAGCTGAACAGCCTCTCCTGGAACCCGAAGGACGGCGGCACCTTCGAGAAGGCCATCGCCCACCTCACCATCGACAAGAACGGCAGGCGCGGCGACGAACCGGGCTTCGACAAGCGCCACGTCAAGGTGTACGGCCTGGCCACCGGAGGGGCGGGCGACGGCGACGGGCAGACCCAGTGGAGCAACTTCGCCGCCTCCGCCGGCTGGTCCTACACCGACAAGAAGCGGTGGGGCACGAAGTACCAGTACGACAGCAAGACCTTCCAGTCGGTCATCACGTGGTACTTCGGGCTGGCGAAGAAGGGCTATCTCGCCCCGTTCACCGCCTACAGCGAGGGCGCGAACCCCGCCAACGCCCAGGTGGCCTCGGGCAGGGCGGCGACCGCCTTCGACGGTGCCTGGATGATCTCCACGTACTACGGCTTCAAGGGCGTGAAGATCGGCACCGCCCTCACCCCCACCGGGCCCACCGGCAAGCGGGCGACGATGATGAACGGCCTCGCCGACTCGATCACCAAGAACGCCCGCAACAAGCGGGGCGCCGAGAAATGGGTGAAGTACCTGTCCTCGAACGAGTGCCAGCAGACGGTGGGCAGGTACGGCATCGTCTTCCCCGCCACTCCCGACGGCACGAACGCCGCGGTCGCCGCCTACAAGAAGAAGGGCATCGACGTCACCGCCTTCACCAGGGCGGTCGCCGACAAGAAGGACTCCACCACCTTCTCCTTCCCGATCACCGACTACGCGGCGGACGTGTACGCGCTGATCCGCCCCGCCATGCAGGACGTCTACGCCAACGACGCGCCCGTGAGCGGCCTCGACAAGACCAACGACCAGATCAACTTCATCCTCGGCCAGTGAGGCCCCCGTTGTTCCCCGACCACCGAAAGGGCAACCCCCACATGACTTTCTCGCTCGGCATCGTCGGCGCCGGCCAGTTCTCCGGCCAGTTCGCCACGCTGTTCCAGGCCCATCCCGGCGTCAGCGACATCTACGTCACCGATCTGCTGCCCGAGCGCGCGGAACAGCTCGCCGCCGCACAGGGGCTGACGGGCACCTTCCCCTCGTACGAGGCGATGCTGGAGTCGGAGGCGGTCGACGCGGTCGCCATCTTCACCCAGCGCTGGACGCACGGTCCGCTGGTGCTCCAGGGCCTGACCGCGGGCAAGCACGTCTACTCCGCCGTCCCCATGGCGATCAGCACCGAGGAGATAGCGGCGATCATCGAGGCCGTACGCGCCACCGGGCTGACGTACATGATGGGTGAGACCAGCCAGTACAACCCGGCGACCGTCCATGCCCGCGATCAGATCGCCGAGGGCGCCTTCGGCCGGCTCTTCTACGCGGAGGGCGACTACGTCCACGACATGGATCTCGGCTTCTACGAGGCCTACCAGTACAGCGGCGGCGAGAACTGGAAGGCGACCGCCAGCTATCCCCCGCTGCTCTACCCGACGCACTCCGTCGGCGGGGTGCTCGGCGCCTGGCAGACGCATGCGGTGAGCGTGTCCGCGATCGGGGTGAAGGACGACCGCGGGGACGGCGTGTTCGACCGGGAGATCAGCCAGTTCGGCAACGACTTCTCCAACGCCACCGCGCTGTTCGAGGTGGCGGGTGGCGGGTCGTTCCGTACGAACGAGTTCCGGCGGGTCGGCTATCCCTCGCACATCCGGGAATCACGATTCCGGTTCTTCGGTACGGAGGCCAGCATGGAGCAGCTCGCCACCGTCAGCTTCTGGCAGGACAGGGAGGGGGTGAAGGACATCACCGAGCTGCTGGAGCCCAAGCCCACGCTGGCGCCCGACGATCCGTCGCTCGAGCACATCGCCCCCGCCCTGCGGGCCGCCTTCACCTCGGGTTCCGCGCCGGTGCACGACCGGTCGCGGCTGCCGAGGGCGTTCGACCATCTGCACAACGGCCATGAGGGCAGCCATCACTTCCTGGTGGACGACTTCGTGACCGCGGTCAACACCCGCACGCTGCCGTCCGTGAACGCCTGGGTCGCGGCCCGCTACACCCTGCCGGGCATCGTCGCGCACCAGTCCGCGCTCCAGGGCGGCGTCAGGCTGGACATCCCGGACTTCGGGGACGCGCCCGAGGCGTAGTCGGTCCGCACGGCTCACGGCGTGGCGGCCGGGTGGCGGGTGAACACATGCGCGCGGCCCACCGCCGTGAAGCCACGGCGGGCGTACCAGTGGCGCGGCCAGTCGTCGGCGTCCGCGATCAGGAATCGGAGGGTGCAGCCCGCGGCGGCGGAGCGGTGGAGGGCGTCGGCCAGGAGGGTGTCCGCGTGGCCGCGGCGGGCGTGGGGGGCGGCGGTGACCAGGTCCTCGACCTGGGCGACGCCGTCCGCCGGGGCCAGGTAGAGGTCGGCCCAGGAGGCCAGGTCGCCGCCCGTGGCGTACACGCCGAGGAACTCGACCCGCTCGGCTCCGCGGAGCCGAGCGGCGCGCCGCTCCACGAGTTGGCGGATCGTCTCGTCGTCGGCGTCCGGCATCCAAAGGCGCTGTTGGCGGGCGAGCGCGGGCGCGAGGGCCGGCAGGTCCAGGGGCTCGGCGCGGGCCGGGGCCGGGGGCGGGGTGGGGCCCGTGTGAGTCATGACGAGCTCGGTGGCGTGCTCATAGCCGGCCCGGACGAGGTGAGGCTCGCAGGCGGCGCCCAGCGCGTCGTCGTGGACGGTGATGAGGCGGTGGGGCAGATCGGCCATGGCCGCCTCGGCGAGGGCGGAGACCTCGGCGGGGGAGCCGGGCCCGTCGAGGTGGAGCTGGTTGTGTTCGTACGAGCGGGCATAGCGCTCGTCCAGCACCAGGAAGCCTCCCGGCACCTCCCGCACCTCGGCGGCCTGGCGACGGGCGAAGGCGAGCCGGAAGGCGTGGCCCGATGGAGATCGCTCGATGGCATGGGGGGATCGTAGGTGTCCCGGCGCGGGGTCAGGAGGGCGGGTCGTCAGCGGCTGGGAGCGGGCAGGCGTTCCCCGGCGAAGTGGCAGGCCGAGGGGTGTGCGGCCGGGCCGCCCGAACGCTGGAGGGCCGCGGGCACCGCGAGGCGGGGCACCTCCACCGCGCAGCGGTCCTCGGCCTTCCAGCAGCGGGTGCGGAAGCGGCAGCCGGAGGGCGGGTCGGCCGGGGACGGGACGTCTCCGGCCAGGATGATCCGCTCCCGGCCGTCGTGCGAGGTCGGGTCGGGGACCGGGACCGCGGACAGCAGGGCCTGGGTGTACGGGTGGGTCGGGTGGTCGTAGATCTCGGTGTCGGTACCGGTCTCGGCGAAGCGGCCCAGATACATCACCGCGACCCGGTCGGAGATATGGCGGACGACGGACAGGTCGTGGGCGATGAAGAGATAGGAGAGGGCGAACTCCTCCTGGAGCCGCGCCAGCAGATTGACGACCTGTGCCTGCACCGACACATCGAGCGCGGAGACCGGCTCGTCGCAGATGATGATCTCCGGGTTGAGGGCCAGACCGCGCGCGATGCCGATGCGCTGGCGCTGACCGCCGGAGAACTGGTGCGGATACCGGTTGATGTACTCGGGGTTCAGACCCACGACATCGAGCAACTCCTGGACCTTGCGCCGACGGTCGCCCTTCGGAGCCACCTCCGGGTGAATCTCGAACGGCTCCCCGATGATGTCGCCCACCGTCATCCGCGGATTCAGCGAGGTGTACGGATCCTGGAACACCATCTGGATATTGCGCCGCACGGCCTTCAACGCCCGCCCCGACAGCCTGGCGACGTCCTCGCCCCGGTAGCGGATCTCCCCCGCGGTCGGCCGCTCCAGATTGACCAGCAGCCTGGCGAGGGTGGACTTGCCGCAGCCGGACTCGCCGACGACGCCGAGCGTCTCGCCGCGCCGCAGCTCGAAGGAGACGCCGTCGACGGCCTTGACCGCGCCGACCTGGCGCCTGAAGACGACGCCCTGGGTGAGCGGGTAGAGCTTGGCCAGGTCACGGACGCGCAGGAGCGGCTCGGCGGCGGGCTCAGGGGGCTGCGATGGTGTCGCGGGCATCGAGCTCGTCCTTCCAGAAGTGGCAGGCGCTGGCCCGGCCCACGGGACCGTCCCCGTACGTCACCTCGTACAGCGGCGGCCGTTCGGTGCGGCAGACGTCCTGGGCGCGGGGGCAGCGCGGGGTGAAGGGGCAGCCGGGCGGGAGGTCCGCCGGGCCGGGCGGCAGGCCCTTGATCGCGTACAGCTCGCGGCCCCCGCGGGCGTCCAGGCGCGGCACCGAGTCCAGCAGCCCGCGGGTGTACGGGTGGGCGGGGCGCCGGTAGAGGTCGCGTACGGGCGCGGTCTCGACGATCCGGCCCGCGTACATCACCGCGATCGTGTCGGCGGCATCGGCAACCACACCCAGGTCATGGGTGATCAGGATCAGACCCATGTCGTACTCGCGGCGCAACTCCGCGAGCAGCTCCATGACCTGGGCCTGGACGGTGACGTCCAGGGCGGTCGTGGGCTCGTCGGCGATGATCAGATCCGGCTCCAGCGCCAGCGCCATGGCGATCATGATGCGCTGGCGCATACCGCCGGAGAACTGGTGCGGATAGTCCCCCACCCGCTCCTTCGCCGCCGGGATCCGCACCCGGTCCATCAGCTCGACGGCCCTGGCGCGCGCGGCGCGGCGCGACAGGCCCTGGTGGACCTCGTACATCTCGGCGAGCTGGGCGCCCACCGACAGCACCGGGTTCAGCGCGGAGAGCGCGTCCTGGAAGATCATCGCCATCCGGGCGCCACGCACCCGGCGGCGCTCCTCCTCGCCCATCGCCAGCAGGTCCCGCCCCTGGAAGAAGATCTTCCCGCCGGTCACCAGGGCGGGCGGGGAGTCCAGGATGCCCATGATCGCCTGGGCAGTCACCGACTTGCCCGACCCCGACTCGCCCAGCACCGCCAGCGTCCGGCCCGCGTCCACGCCCAGCGTCACCCCGCCCACGGCCTCGGTGACACCATCCCGGGTGCGGAATGCGACCCGCAGGTCCCGTACGTCCAGCAGCCGCGGCACGGCGGGCGGTTCTTCGACGCCGCTCATCTCAGCGCAGCTTCGGGTCGAGCGCGTCGCGCACCGCGTCGCCGAGCATGATGAACGCCAGCACCGTGACGCTCAGCGCCCCGGCGGGCCACAGCAGCATGTGCGGGGCGTTGCGGATCTGGGTGGAGGCGGACGAGATGTCGATCCCCCAGGAGACGGTCGGCGGCTTGAGCCCCACGCCCAGGAAGGACAGGGTCGCCTCCAGCGCGATGTACGTGCCGAGCGCGATGGTGGCGACGACGATCACGGGCGCCACGGCGTTGGGCGCGATGTGCCGCAGCAGCGTCCGGGCGTCGCTCGCGCCGAGCGCCCGCGCCGCCTGGACGTAGTCCTGCCGGGTGGCGGTCAGGACGGTGCCCCGCGCGATCCGGGAGATCTGCGGCCACCCCAGCAGCACGATGAAGCCGACCACCGGCCACACCGACCCGCTGGTGACCACGGACAGGAAGACCAGGCCGCCCAGCAGGATCGGGATGCCGAAGAACACGTCGGCGATCCGCGACAGCAGGGCGTCCCACCAGCCGCCGTAGTACCCGGCCAGCCCGCCGAGCACGCTGCCGAGCAGGGCCGCGCCCGCGGTGGCGCAGATGCCGACGGTGATGGAGGCGCGGGCCCCGTAGACGGTGCGGGTGTAGACGTCGCGGCCCTGGAGGTCGTAGCCGAAGGGGTGGCCGGGCGCCGGGCCGTCCTGCGCCTTGGACAGGTCGCCGCGGTACGGATTGCCGTCCGTGATCAGCTGCGGCCAGATCGCGATCAGCACCAGGAAGACGATGACCAGGGCGGAGGCCACGAAGACCGGGTTGCGGCGCAGGTCCCGCCAGGCGTCGGACCACAGGCTGTGGGGCGCGGCGGCCCGCCCGCCGGGGCGGCCCCGGCCGCGTCGGCCCGCGGGCACCACGGGTGCGGGGGCGGGGGCGCCCGCCAGGGTCGCGGTGTCGGCCCCGGCCAGGGCCGGCGCGCCGCCGGGCGGGGCGATCGCTTGGGGGGTGTCGTAGGGCTCAGGCATACCGGATCCTCGGGTCGAGCACGGCGTAGAGCAGGTCGACAAGCAGGTTCGCCAGCAGGAAGACGATCACGAGGATGGTCACGAAGCCGACGACCGTCGGGGAGTTCTGGCGCAGGATGCCCTGGTAGAGCTGGTATCCCACGCCGTGGATGTTGAAGATCCGCTCGGTGACGATGGCGCCGCCCATGAGCGCGCCGATGTCCGTGCCGAGGAAGGTCACCACCGGGATCAGGGAGTTCCGCAGCAGATGGCGGACGACCACCCGGCGGTGCGGCAGCCCCTTGGCGACGGCGGTGCGCACATAGTCGGCGCGGGCGTTCTCGACGATGGAGGTGCGGGTGAGCCGCGTGGTGTACGCGAGCGAGACCAGGCCGAGGACGACACCGGGCAGCAGCAGCTGCTCCAGGGGCGCCTCCGGGGCGACGGAGGGCGTGGTCCAGCCCCACTTCACCCCGATCAGATACTGGAGCACCGAGCCGCTGACGAAGGTCGGGACGGAGACCACGACCAGGGTCAGCAGCAGGACGGAGCTGTCCAGGCCGCGCCCGCGGCCCAGCGCGGTCGCGACGCCGAGAGTGAGCCCGAGGGCCGTCTCGAAGACGACGGCCACGACGGTGAGCCGGAGGGTGATGGGGAAGGCATCGGCCATCAGCTCGGTGACGGGGCGGCCGTCGAAGGCGGTGCCGAAGTGGCCGGTGAAGACCTGCCCCATGTAGTGCGCGTACTGCCGCCACAGCGGCTCGTCGAGGTAGAGGTCCTTGCGGATGCGGGCGGCGGTGGCGGGGTCGGGGGCCTTGTCGCCGAAGAGCGCGGCGACGGGGTCGCCGAGCGCGTACACCATGAAGAAGATCAGGAAGGTGGTGCCCAGGAACACGGGGATCATCTGGAGCAGCCGCCGCAGCAGATGACGGCCCATGGCTCAGCCCACCTCGATCCGGTCGTAGACCGGGACGCTGAACTGGTTGAGGGCCACGTCGGAGAGCCGGGACGAGTAGCCCGCGCTGCCGTTCTGGTACCAGAGCGGGATGGCGGGCATCTGCGCGGCGAGGATCTTCTCGGCGTCCTGGAAGGTGGCGACGGCCCGGCCGTCCGCGGACTCGGCGTTGGCCCGGTCGACGAGTTCGTCGAAGCCGGTGTCGCTCCAGTGGCCGTCGTTGGAGGAGGCGTCGGTGTAGTACATCGGCTGGAGGAAGTTCTGGATCAGCGGGTAGTCCATCTGCCAGCCCGCCCGGAACGGGCCGGTCATCCGCTGGTTCGCCACCTTGTTGCGGTAGTCGGCGAAGGTGCCGACCGGCCGGCCGACGCAGGCCCGGTCGCTGCCCAGCACGGTGTTGACGCTGTTGCAGACGGCGTCGACCCAGTCCTTGTGGGAGCCGGTGTCGGCGTTGTACGTGATGGTCATCCGGCCGCCGGGCAGCCCGCCGCCCGCCTTGATCAGCGCCCTGGCCCGCGCCGGGTCGTAATCGCAGGCGCCGCCGCACAGGCCGGGCCGGTAGCCGCCCTGACGGCGCAGGACCGGGGAGGTCCAGTCGCTGGCCGGGGTCCGCGTCCCGTGGAAGATCCGGTCGGTGATCTGCGCGCGGTTGATCGCCATGGAGATGCCGCGCCGCAGCTTGGCCGAGCCGGGCCCGCGCCAGCGGCGGTCGTACATCGGGAAGGTGAGGGTCTGGATGATCCCGGCGGGCCGGCTGATGTAGCGGTCGCCGAGGTCGGAGCGGACGAACTTCAGCTGGGCGGCGGGCACATCGTCCACCAGGTCGAGATTGCCCGCCTGAAGATCGGTGTACGCGGTGTTGCTGTCGGTGTAGACGCGCAGCTCGACGCCCTTGTTGCGGGGCCTGTCCGGGCCCGGGTAGCCGTCCCGGGCGCGCAGCTTCATGACCGAGCCCTTGTCGTACGAGACCACCTCGTACGGGCCGTTGCCGACGGGCTTGCGCAGCCAGGCGGCGTGGTCGTCGAAGAAGGCGCGGGGCAGCGGGGCGTAGGCGTTGTAGCCGAGCGTCTTGGGCCAGCTGGAGAACTTCTGGGTGAGCTTGACCGTGAACGTCCGCGCGTCCTTGACGCGCAGGCCGGAGAGGGTCTTCGCGGTGGGGCGGCCGGTCGCCGGGTGGACCTTGTCGTAGCCCTGGACGTACTCGAAGAAGTACGCGTTGCGCTGCTTGTTGTCGAGCAGGGCGCCGTAGTTCCAGGCGTCCACGAAGGACTTGGCGGTGACCTTCTCGCCGTCGCCGAACGTCCAGCCGTCCTTGATGGTGACGGTGAAGTTCCGCTGGTCGCTCGTCAGGATCCGCTCGGCCATGGCGTTCTTCGCCTCGCCGGTGGCGGGGTCGTACCGCTTGAGCCCCCGGAAGACCATGTCCAGGACCTTGCCGCCCTGGACGTCATTGGTGTTGGCCGGCTCCAGCGGGTTGGGCGGGTCGCCCCAGGAGGACCGTACGACGCCCTTGGGGGCGTCGCCGCCGCCGCAGCCCGTCGCGGCGGCCAGGACGAGCGCCGCCAGCAGGGCGAGGCCGGGGGCGCGCGTGGCGATGCGCATGGGTGCCTCCCGTGAGCTGGCGGATCCGAGTTCCGGCTTAGGCCCATATGGCATCCCATGAGATGACTTTCCGCATCCGGATGGGGTCCGTCCGTGTTCACCGCTCAGGCCTGCGAGCACTCCCCGCCGACGCCATCGGGGTCCGTACGGCAGGTCCTGCGGTACTCGCTGGGGCTGACCCCGTGGATCCGCTTGAAGGCGGCGCTGAACCCGAACGCGTCCGCGTATCCGACCTGGCGCGCCACCGCGGCGACCGTCGCGGTGGACCCGGTCAGCAGATCGGCGGCCAGGGCCATCCGCCAGTCGGTCAGATAGGTCAGCGGCGGCTTGCCCACCAGCTTGGCGAACCGCCCGGCCAGCGTCGTACGCGACACCCCCGCCTCACCGGCCAGGGCCGCGAGCGTCCACTGCCGGTCCGGTGCGGCGTGCATGGCCCGCAGCACGGGGCCGATCGCCTCGTCGCCCAGCGCCCGGAACCAGCCCGGCGGCACGGCCTCCGGTTGCTCGGACCACTCGCGCAGCGCGCACACCAGCAGCCAGTCGAGCAGCCGGTCCAGCACCACCTGCTGCCCCGGCGGGCAGGCGGCGACCTGCGCGTCGAGGAAGTCGAGCAGCGACGCGCAGCCGTCGTTTCCGGGCATCACCAGCACCGGCGGCAGCACCCCGAGCAGCCGTCGTGACACCTCGGACCGCACCTGGTACGTCCCGACCAGCAGCACCGCACGGCCGGCAGGCCCGGCCGACGAGGGCCGGTCGGAGAGGACGTACGGCCCCGGCCCGCGCACGATCGCGGTGTCACCGACCCGCACCGGCCGTGGTTCCCCGCCTTCTCCGGGACGCTCGGGGGAGATCCAGCCCTCGCCCCGCAGCGGCACACACAGCGTCAGGGACGCCGCATCGGTGAACCGCAGGGCCCACGGCGGCGACAGCTCCGTCCGGCTGAAGCCGGCCCCGTCCGCGCGGACGCCCCGCAGCAGATCGTCGAACGGATCCATATGCCCCACGATAACCGTCTGGACGATCGCGTATGCCCCGTGTACGACCGGCCATCCCCAGCCCGCGCCCCGGCCGGTTGACTTGCTGACCATGACGACACACGCGAACGAGATCCTGGTCCTGGGCGGGACGGGCAAGACCGGCCGCCGCCTGGTGCACACGCTGCGGGCGGCGGGCGAGCACGTCCGGGCCGCCTCCCGCTCAGGCGAGGTGCGGTTCGACTGGTCCGACCAGGACACCTGGCCGACCGCCCTGGACGGGGCCTCGGCGGTCTATCTCATGGCTCCCGAGGACCCGGCCCTGGCCCAGGTCTTCGTCAAGCGGGCGACCGAGGCGGGCGTCGGACGCTTCGTGGCGCTGTCCGGCCGCGGGATCGAGCAGGTCTCCGCCGACGCCTTCCAGGGCATGGCCGCCGCGGAGCAGGCCGTACGCGACTCCGGCGCGCGGTGGACGATCCTCCGCCCGAACAACTTCAGCCAGAACTTCGACGAAGACGTGTGGCACGCCCCGCTGCGGGACGGCCGGCTGGCGCTGCCGATCGGCTCCATGCCGGAGCCTTTCATCGACACCCAGGACATCGCCGATGTGGCGGCGGCCGTGCTGACCACGGACGGCCATCACGGCCAGGTGTACGACCTCTCGGGGCCCCGGGCGCTCACCTTCGAGGCCGCCGTGGCGACGATCGCCGAGGCGGCGGGCCGTCCCATGCGCTTCGTGGAGCTCACGCCGGAGGAGTACCGGGCCGAGCTCCTGGCCGAGGGGTTCCCGGAGGAGGCCGTCAGGGATCTCGACGGGCTGTTCGCCGTCATGCGCGCCGGGCACTTCACCGAGCCCGGCGACGGGGTGCGGCGGGTCCTCGGACGCGAACCGATCGATTTCGGCGCCTACGCCGCGCAGGCCGCCGCGGCCGGGGCGTGGGCGTAGCCAAGGGGGCGCACGTGCGCTGACGCGCGCCGGGGCAGGCCCCTTGAGGACATCAACCGTCCTCAAGGGGCCCTACCGTGCGCCCCATGAACGACACCACGCACCCCATCCGTCCCTTCCGCATCGCCATCCCCCAGCCCGACCTCGACGACCTGCGCGAGCGCCTGGCCCGTACCCGCTGGCCGGATGAGCTCCCCAGCGTCGGGTGGTCCTACGGCGTGGCGCTGGGCTACGTGCAAGAGGTGGCCGAGTACTGGGCCGAGGAGTTCGACTGGCGGGCGCAGGAGGCGCGGCTCAATGCGTTTCCGCAGTTCACCACGGACATCGACGGCCAGCGGGTGCATTTCCTGCACATCCGCTCCCCCGAGCCGGCCGCCCTGCCGCTGCTGATCACCCACGGCTGGCCCGGCTCGGTCGCCGAGTTCACCGAGATCATCGGCCCCCTGACCGATCCCCGCGCCCACGGCGGCGACCCCGCCGACGCGTTCCACCTCGTCATCCCGTCCCTCCCCGGCTTCGGCTTCTCCGGCCCGACCCGCGAGCCCGGTTGGGGCATCCGCCGCATCGCCACCGCCTGGAGCGAGCTGATGCGGCGCCTGGGCTACGAGCGCTACGGGACGCAGGGCGGCGACTTCGGCTCGCTCATCTCCCCCGAGGTGGCGCGGGTGGCCCCGGCCGAGGTCATCGGCGTGCATGTCAACGCGCTGGTGACGATCCCCTCGGGCGACCCGGTCCAACTGGAGGGGCTCACCCCCGCGGAACAGTCCCGCCTGGCCGGTACCCGCCGCTGGCACCGCGACCTCTCCGGCTACGCCGCCATCCAGGGCACCCGCCCCCAGACCCTGGCCTACGGCCTCGCCGACTCCCCCTCCGGCCAACTCGCCTGGAACCTCGACTGGTTCGCCGCCCACGGCGACAAGCCGAACGCGCTCGACCGCGACGCCGTGCTGACCAACGTCTCGATCTACTGGTTCACCGACACGTCCGGCTCGGCCGCCCGGCTCTACAAGGAGGCGGCGTCGGTGTGGCGCACTCCCCCGGAGCGGTCCGGGATCCCCACCGGCGTGGCGGTGTTCCACGGCGACGGCGCCATCCGCCGCCTCACCGAGCCGTACCACACGATCACGCACTGGTCGGAGTTCGACGCGGGCGGCCACTTCGCGGCGATGGAGGTGCCGGAGCCGCTCGTCGGCGACGTACGGGCGTTCTTCCGCACGCTGCGCTGACTGCCGGTCCTTCTAGGCCAGGAGCCGGCCTGCGCCCCTATGCCGAGGACGCCGACGCCACGCACCGCAGGGCCGTCTCGGCCGCCGGGGTCAGCCGTGGCTGATGACGACCTTCCCGAAGCCGCCGCCGGCCTGGACGTACCGGAACGCGTCCGGCACCTCGTCGAACGGGAACACCCGGTCGATCACCGGACGCACCCGATGCGCCGCGACCGCCCGGTTCAGCTCGGTGAAATGGGCCCGGCTCCCCGTGGCGACCCGCCGCAGCACCGCGCCCGCGCCGAACAGGACCGCGGGGTCCAGGGGCTTGGCCCCCTCGACCCCGGACAGCCAGCGGCCGACGAGCGCCACCTCCCCGCTGACCGCGACCGACTTCAGCGACTGCTCCAGCGGGCCCGACGGATCGACGACCCGATCGGCGCCGAGGTCACCGGTCAGGGCGCGTACGTCCCGCCACCACTGCGGGCGCTCCCGGTAGTTGATCACCTCGTCGGCCCCGAGCGCCCTCAGCCGCTCGGCCTTGGCCGCGCCGGAGGTGGTCACGATCACCCGGGCGCCGGCCAGCTTCGCGAACCGCAAGGTGAACAGCGAGACGGCTCCCGAGCCGAGGGTCAGCACGGTCGAGCCGGGGCGCGGCGCGCCGCCGGTGGTCAGGGCGTTCCAGGCGGTCACCGCCGCCAGCGGCAGCGTCGCGGCCTCCTCGTACGACAGATGCTCCGGAATCGGCACGACGCCGTCCTCGCTCAGCACCGCGTACTCGGTCAGCGCGCCGTCGATCATGGTGCCGAGCTGTGCGGCGTTGTCGCGCCGGAACGGGCCGTCGAGCCAGCGGGGAAAGACGGCGGCGGCCACCCGGTCGCCCGCCTTCACCCGCCCCACGTCCTCGCCAACCGCCACGACCTCGCCCACCCCCTCGCAGCCGGGCACCACGCCGGGCGTGATCGGCAGCGGATAGTTGTCGGCCAGCACCATCAGATCGCGGAAACCGATCGAGTTCGCGCGCATCCTGACCACGACCTGTCCACGCCCCGGCTCGGGCTCGTCCCGGTCCCGGACGGTCAGCCCGGCGAGGCCATGGCCCGGAACAAGGTGGTAGCTCTTCATGAAACGGCCTTTCGCAGTCGCTCAGTGGTTGTGCCGAGCGATCCTGCGAGGCGGCCCGCGATGCGGCAATTCCCTCAAGGGAATCGCCGCATGTCACGACCTCCGGATACAACTACCCGGGTGAACAACACCGTCGAGCAGCCGGGCGTCGGCGCCGAGCTGAGACGCTGGCGCCGGGCGCGCCGGCTCAGCCAGCTCGAACTGGCCGCGCTGGCCGACACCACCCAACGCCACCTGAGCTTCATCGAAAGCGGCCGCTCCCAGCCGGGCCGCGCGATCCTCATCCGGCTCGCCGAATCGCTCCGCCTCTCCCTGCGGGAGCGCAACGACCTGCTCGGCAAGGCCGGTTACGCCCCCGTGTTCGCCGAGTCGGGCCTGGACGAGTCGGCGCTACAGCCGGTCCGTACGGCCCTCGAGCAGATCCTGCACGGCCATCTTCCCTACCCGGCGCTCGTCATCGCGCCGTACGGACGCGTGGTGGCGGCCAACGACGCCGTCGAGGTCTTCACCGAGGACGCGGCCCCCGAACTGCTCGTGCCCCCGGTCAATATGCTGCGGCTCATGCTCCACCCGGACGGGATGGCCTGCCGCGTCCGCAATCTGCCCGAGTGGGGCCGCCACGTCATCGAAAACCTCCGCGCCAGGGGCCGGCGCAGCCCGGACCCCCGCCTCGACGCGTTCACCGACGAGCTGGCCGCCTACGTCCCCCAGGCCCCCGTCGGCCCTGACCACCTCGGCTTCTCCGTCCCCATGCGACTGGCGTCGGCGGGCGGTGAGCTACGCCTCATCACCACGCTGACCTCCTTCGCCACCGCCACGGACATCACCCTCGCCGAACTCCACCTGGAGGCGTTTCTGCCCGCCGATCAGGCCACGGCGGAACTGCTGCGGATTCGGGCGGAGCGGCATCGAGGTGATCGACGTGCGTCCTCGCCGAGAGCGAGCGAAGAATTGAAATAAAGGCAGTTCAGAATCGATCCGAGAAGGTGACAGTGATGCGGAACTCGATCGTACGCACCCTGGCGACCGGCGCTGCGGCGGCCCTGCTGGCCAGTGGAGCGGCGGTGGCCTCCACGAGTACCGCTTTCGCGACCCCCGTCGCGTCGGTGACGCACGCCAAAGCAGCCTCCGCCCAGGACACGCCCTCGCCCACGCCCTCACCCACCATGACGGGCAAAAACTGTAAGGAAGTCAAGGCCAAGACCAAGACGGTCACCCACAACGGCAAGACCTACAAGATCTGGATCGAGGGCCACAAGGTCTGCTACATGAAGTGACCGTCGCCGGGCACTAGATCATCCGGTCGAACTCCCCCGCCTTCGCGGCCCGCTGAAGCGCGCGGAGCCGTCGCTCTCCCGGAGGTGGGGGTGGGCCGTGCCCCTTGCTCAGCCCATAGGTTCATTAGTAAGGTAGTGAACCAGTTGAGCAACGGAGGCATGATGTCACTCCTCGATGACGGCGGGCCGATCTTCGCCCAAATCGCTGCCGAGTTGGCGAATCAAATCGCCGACGGCACTGTGGGCGAGGGAGAACGAGTCGCGTCCAGCAACGAACTCGCGGCGTTCTACCGGGTCAACCCGGCCACGGCGGCGCGCAGCCTCACCGTCCTCTCGGACGAGGGCCTGGTGGAAAAGCGGCGTGGCGTCGGCATGTTCGTCGCGCAGGGGGCGCGGGAGCGGCTGGTGCAAGCCCGGCGGCGCCGCTTCGCCGACCGCTACGTACGGCCGCTGGCGGTCGAGGCGGCACGGCTCGGGATCGAGCTGGACGAACTGCTCGGGCTGGTACGCGAGGAGCTGACCTCGGTCGAGGTGACGACGGGAGGAGTGGCATGACGCCGGCGATCTCGGTAGCAGGGGTCGAGCGCCGCTACCGCGACCACCAGGCGCTGACCGATGTCACCTTCGACATCGACACGCCATGCATCGCCGGACTGCTGGGCCGCAACGGCGCCGGGAAGACCACGCTGCTGCGCATCCTGGCCGGCCAGGAGTTCGCCACCTCCGGGCGTGTGCACGTGTTCGGGGGCGGGCCGCTGGAGAACGATGCGGTGCTGCGCCGGATGATCCTCGTACGGGAGGACCAGACGTACCCCGACCTGCGGGTTCGGCACGCGGTCACAGCGGCGTCGCTGGTGTACCCGAACTGGGACGCCGACCTGGCCGGCACGCTGCTCGACGCGTACGAGCTGCCGCCGAACCGACCGATCAAGAAGCTGTCGCGCGGCATGCGGACGGCGCTCGGCATCACCGTCGGGCTGGCCGCCCGCGCCGAACTCACCCTGTTCGACGAGCCGTACGCGGGCCTGGACGCGGTCGCCCGCACGCTCTTCTACGACCAGTTGCTGGCCGACTACACCGCCCACCCACGGTGCATCGTGCTCTCGACCCACCTCATCGACGAGGCCGCCGAGCTCCTCGACCGGGTCCTGGTCCTCGACCACGGCCGACTGGTCCTCGACGCGCTCACCGACGACCTGCGCGGTACCGCCACGATCGTCACCGGCCCGGCCGGCGGCGTGGAACGGTTCGTCGCCGACCGCACCACGCTGAGCCGGCGCACGATGGGCACGCAGGCCAAGGCGGTGATGGTCGGTCGGCTCGACGAACGCGACCACGAACTCGCCGACCACCTCCGCCTGCGTCTGGAGGGGGTCAGCCTTCAGCAACTCGCGGTCTACGCGGCCGAGCGCCACGCCCCGTCCGGCCTCACGACAGCGAGAGCATCCTGATGCGTCCCACCCCGGTCGTCACCGTCGTCCGCTACCTGCTCCTCGATCGCGTCACCTATCTCGTTCTGCCCTGGGCGTGGGCGGCCTTCGGCTTCGTCCTCGACGTCGTGGTCCTGCGACTCACCCCGGCCGGTCACACCGACCACCGCTGGGTCGGCGGCCTGGCCGCGGTCTTCAGCGTGGTACTCGTCTTGGGCGTGCAGTCCGTTGCCCGCGCACTGCCGTTCGCCCTGGCCCTCGGAGTCAGCCGCCGTATCTACTTTCTCGGCGTCACCTCACTGGCCCTCGCCCTGGCCGTGTGCTTCGGTCTCGTCGTCGCGGTCGGCCAGACCCTCGAACGCGCGACCGGCGGATGGGGCATCAACATGGCCTACTTCCGCGTCCCCTACCTCCTGGACGGCCCCTGGTACCTGTCCTGGATCACCGCGACGACCACGTTCGTCCTCTTGTTCGTCTACGGAATGTGGTACGGCCTGATCTACCGCCGCGCCGGGCTACCCGGCACCGCGATCTTCGGCGCGGCACAGCTCGGCGCGCTGGCCCTCGCCGCGATCATCGCGACGTGGGTGCACGGCTGGACGGACATCGGCCACTTCTTCACCACCATCACCGCCCCCGGAGTCACCGCCGCCCTCGCCGCCGTCGTCGCACTCATGCTCGCCGGCGGCTTCGCCACCATCCGCCGCCTGACCGTGTAAGACCGCGCCGCACCCGGAAAAGCGCGCCGTGGACAGGCAGACGGGATCGAGGCCGCCTGCCGGGCCTGCCTGAACAACCGCGAGGGCCGCCCGGACCGTCGATACGGTCCGGGCGGCCCTCGTCATGGCCCGAGCAGCAAACGCTACGCGTGGACCACGTCCTTCTCCTCCGCGAAGTGGCACGCCGACTCGTGCGCCGCGGGCGTGTCCGTGCCCGCGAAGCGCTCGGGGATGGCGAGCAGCGGGGCCTCCTTGGCACAGCGGTCCTCGGCCTTCCAGCAGCGGGTGCGGAAGCGGCAGCCGGAGGGCGGGTTGGCCGGGGAGGGGACGTCTCCGGCCAGGATGATCCGCTCCCGGCCCTCGCGCGAGGACGGGTCGGGGACCGGCACCGCGGACAGCAGGGCCTGGGTGTACGGGTGGGTCGGGTGGTCGTAGATCTCGGTGTCGGTGCCGATCTCGGCCACCTTGCCCAGGTACATCACGCCGACGCGGTCGGAGATGTGACGCACGATGGACAGGTCGTGGGCGATGAAGAGGTAGGAGAGGTTGAACTCGTCCTGGAGCTTCTCCATCAGGTTGATGACCTGTGCCTGGACGGACACATCCAGCGCCGAGACCGGCTCGTCGCAGATGATGATCTCCGGGTTGAGCGCCAGACCGCGCGCGATGCCGATGCGCTGGCGCTGACCGCCGGAGAACTGGTGCGGATACCGGTTGATGTACTCCGGATTGAGGCCGACCACGTCCAGCAGCTCCTGGACCCTACGGCGGCGGTCACCCTTCGGGGCCACCTCCGGGTGGATCTCGAAGGGCTCCCCGATGATGTCGCCCACCGTCATCCGTGGATTCAGCGAGGTGTACGGGTCCTGGAACACCATCTGGATGTTGCGCCGGACCGCCTTCAGGGCACGCCCCGACAGCCTGGTGATGTCCTGGCCCTTGTAGAAGACCTCGCCCGCCGTGGCGGTCTCCAGGGTCATCAGCAGCTTGGCGACCGTGGACTTGCCGCAGCCGGACTCGCCGACGATGCCGAGGGTCTCGCCCTGGTAGAGGTCGAAGGAGACGCCGTCGACGGCCTTGACCGCGCCGATCTGCCGCCTGAACAGGATGCCCTGGGTCAGCGGGAAGTGCTTGACCAGGTTTCGCACCTGAAGGATCGGCTCGCCGCGCTCGACCGGGGCGTCGAGGGCGGCCACGGCCGCCTCCTCGGTGGCCGCCTCGACCACCTCGACCTCGGTCACGTTGGGGGTGGCGTCCATGGCCTCGTCGTTCTTGTCGGTCTCAGCCATGGATCGTCTCCTTCCAGAAGTGGCACGCGCTGCCGCGGCCCGGCAGCGGGGTGCCGTCCTGCTCCGTCACCGGCTCCAGCACAGGAACGTCGGTGCGGCAGATGTCCTGCGCCTTGGGGCAGCGCGGGTTGAAGGCGCAGCCCGTCGGGATCTTGAGCAGGTTGGGCGGCAGGCCCTTGATCGCGTAGAGCTCCTGGCCCTTGCGGTCCAGGCGCGGGATCGAGTCCAGCAGCCCCTGGGTGTAGGGGTGGGACGGGCGCTTGTAGAGCTCGTGGACCGGGGCGGTCTCGACGATCCGGCCCGCGTACATCACCGCGATCTTGTCGGCGACGTCGGCGACCACGCCCAGGTCGTGGGTGATCAGGATCAGGCCCATGTTGAACTCGCGCTGGAGCTCGGCGAGCAGATCCATGACCTGGGCCTGGACGGTGACGTCCAGGGCGGTCGTGGGCTCGTCGGCGATGATCAGGTCCGGCTCCAGCGCCATCGCCATGGCGATCATGATGCGCTGGCGCATACCGCCGGAGAACTGGTGCGGATAGTCCCCCACCCGCTCCTTCGCCGCCGGAATGCGCACCCGGTCCATCAGCTCGATGGCCTTGGCCTTGGCCGCCTTCTTGGACAGGCCCTGGTGGACCCGGAACATCTCGCCGAGCTGGTAGCCGACGGAGAGCACCGGGTTCAGCGAGGAGAGCGCGTCCTGGAAGATCATGGCGATCTTCCGGCCGCGGATCTTGCGGCGCTCCTCATTGGACATGGTGAGCATGTCCTCGCCGCGGAACAGGATCTGGCCCTGCGGGATCCTGCCGGGCGGCATGTCGAGGATGCCCATGATCGCCTGGGCGGTCACCGACTTGCCGGAGCCCGACTCGCCGAGCACGGCGAGGGTCTCGCCCGCGCTGACGCTGTAGTTGACGCCGTTGACGGCCTTGGCGACACCGTCCCGGGTGTGGAACTCGACGTGCAGATCGCGCACGTCCAGCAGCGGGGTGGCGTCGTCACCCTCGGTCTGCGCCGCCGGGGCGCTCGTGGTCTTCTCGATGGTGGTCACGTACGCCCTCCTCAGCGCAGCTTGGGGTCGAGGGCGTCGCGCACCGCGTCGCCGAGCATGATGAACGCGAAGACGGTGAGGCTCAGCATCCCCGCCGGGAACAGCATCACATGCGGATTGTCACGGATGGCGTCCTTGGCCGAGGAGATGTCCACGCCCCAGGAGACCGTCGGGTCGGCGAGGCCCAGGCCCAGGTAGGACAGCGTGGCCTCGGCAGAGATGTACGCACCGAGGGCGATCGTCGCGACGACGATCGTCGGGGCGATCGCGTTCGGCAGCACATGGCGCAGCAGGATCCTGGGCGTACCGGCGCCGAGAGCGCGCGCCGCCACCACGTAGTCCGCCTGCTTGGCGGTGATCACCGAGCTGCGCGTCACCCGCGCGATGGTGGTCCAGCCGAGGAACGCCAGTGCGCCGATGACGACATACACCTTGCGCTCGGTGAAGGCGTTCATCACGACCATGGTGCCGAGCAGGAACGGCAAGCCGAAGAAGATGTCGGTGATCCGGGAGATGATCGTGTCGATCCAGCCGCCGAAGTAGCCGGCCAGCATGCCGAGCACCCCGCCGACGAGCGTGACCACAACGGTGGTGCCGAGGCCGACCAGGACCGAGGCGCGGGTGCCGTAGATGACACGCGCGTAGATCGAGCGCCCCTGGCCGTCGTAGCCGAACCAGTCGGCCTGGAAGAAGTGGGTCAGCTCCGGCTTGGTCAGGAAGTGGTTGGTCAGGTCGCCGTCGCGCGGGTCGGCACCGGTGAACAGCCCCGGGAAGGCGGCGATGGCGAGCAGCAGCACCAGCAGGACCGCCGAGATCCAGAACATGGGCCGGTGGCGCAGCTCGTACCAGGCGTCGCCCCACAGGGAGCGCGGCTTGCCCTGGGGGGCGGGTCCGGCGGCCGGGGCGGCGGCCGGCTCGGCCGGCGGGGCCACCGTGTCGACCGCTGTGTCGGTCTTGGTCTTGGTCACGTCAGGCATAACGGATCCTCGGGTCCAGGACCGCGTACAGCAGGTCGACCAGCAGGTTGATCAGCAGGATGATGAGAACGAGGACCGTGACGATGCCGACGATCGTGATGCCCTCGCGCTGTACGAGCGCGGTGTACAGCAGGTTCCCGACACCCTGGACGTTGAAGATGCCCTCGGTCACGACCGCGCCGCCGATGAGGCTGCCCACGTCGGTGCCGAGGAAGGTGATCACCGGAATGAGCGAGTTGCGCAGCAGGTGGACGCCGACGATGCGGCGGCGCGGCAGGCCCTTGGCGAGCGCGGTGCGCATGTAGTCGGCGCGCAGGTTCTCCGCGAAGGTGGTGCGGGTCAGCCGGGCCACATACGCCATGGACAGCAGCCCGAGGACCAGGCCCGGCAGCAGCAGTTGCTCCAGGTTGGTGGAGTCCTGGACGTTGGGCGGCAGCCACTGGAGTTCGTCCGCGAAGAGGAACCGGGCGAGGTAGCCGAGGACGAACACCGGCATCGCGATGACGATGAGCGTGAAGATCAGCACGCCGGTGTCGACGGCCTTGCCGGCCTTCAGTCCGGCCCAGGCGCCGAGCCCGATGCCGACGATCATCTCGATGGTGAGGGCCACCGCCGCGAGCCGGAGGGTCACCGGGAACGCCCGGGTGATCTCGTCCAGGACCGGCTGGCCGCCGAACGTCTCGCCGAAGTCGCCCTTGAACAGGTTGACCATGTAGTCGACGTACTGCTGCCACAGGGGCTTGTCCAGCCCGAACTTGTGGCGCAGCTGCACGACCTGCGCGGGGTCCGCGGCCTTGTCGCCCCACATCGCCCTGATGGGGTCGCCGGGAAGGACGTGGATCATGAGAAAAATCAACAGAGTCGTCCCGATGAACACCGGGATCATCTGGAGCAGTCGCCTGAGGACGTAGCGCCCCATTATGCCTCCATGCCGTTGGGGGGCGGCGAAGGCCTCGTCTCGTCTCGTCTACAGCCACCGGGTGGGGGGACAAGTGGCGGGGCCTTGACGCCTGCGAGCCGGTGTCGCCGCTCCCCGGGGTGAGGGGCAGCGGCGACACCGGCAGGCGGTCCCGATGCTTACTTCTTCTTCACCTGAACGTCGGTGAAGATGGGGTCACCGTCCTGGCCGTACGGGATCTTCCCGAGGACGTTCTTGGACTGGCCGCTGTTGACCTTGTAGAACCACAGCGGGATCGCCGGCATGTCCTTGGCGAGGAGCTGCTCCGCCTGCTGGTACAGCTTCACCGTCTCGTCGAGCGTCGGGGCCTCGTCGGCCTTCTTGCTCAGCTTGTCGAACTCCTTGTTGGAGTAGCCGCTGGTGTTACCGGCGGAGGTGGTGCCGTACAGGTCGCGCATGAAGTTGGAGTTGACCGGGTAGTCGAGCACCCAGCCACCGCGGTACATCGACTTGACCTGGTGCTTGTCACGGGCGTTCAGGTCGGTCTGGAAGTCCGGCTTGGAGTCGCCCACGCACTCGATGTCGAGGGCCTTGCGGATGCTGTTGCAGACCGCGTCGACCCACTCCTTGTGCGGCTGGTCGGCGTTGTACTGGATGGAGATCTTGTTGCCCGGGACGCCGCCACCCTCCTCGACCAGCTTCTTGGCCTCGGCCGGGTTGTAGGTGACCTGCTCCTTGAGCGCACCCGGCTTGTAGCCGAGCACGCCGCGGGCGACATAGCTGTCGGCCGGGCTGCGCGAGCCGTGCAGCACAGTCTTGGTGATCGTGTCGCGGTCGATCGCCATCGACAGACCCTGGATGACCTTGGGGTCGATGTTCTTGAACTGCTTGGTGTAGAACGCCGGGACGATCGACTGGACCGCCGAGTACTCCTGGTCGATCGCGCGGGCACCCAGGTCGCTCTTGTAGTTGGTGAGCGCCGTGGTGGGCACCTGCTCGATCCAGTCGAGGGTGTCGGAGCGCAGGGCCGAGTAGGCGGCGTCGGCGGTGGTGTAGTTGACGAAGTCGATGCCGCCGTTCTTGGGCTTGTCCGGGCCCTGGTAGTCGGCGAACTTCCGGACCTTGATCATCTTCTTGTGGTCCCAGGAGACGAACTTGTAGGGACCGTTGCCGATCGGGTGCTCACCGGCGGCCTTGGGGTCCTTGAAGAACTCCTTGGGCAGCGGGGACCAGACGTCGTAGCCGAGCTTGTAGGCGAAGTACGAGACCGAGCTGGCCAGCTCGATCTTGAACTCGTTGTCGTTGACGACCTTCAGACCGGACATCTTGTCCGACTTGGGGTCACCCTTCGCCGGGTGGACATCCTCGTAACCCTTGATGTCCTGGAACCAGCTGGAGTTGGTCTGGGCGTTCTTGACGTTGGCCGACCAGTTCCAGGAGTCCACGTAGGACTGGGCGGTCACGGCCTCGCCGTTGTGGAACTTCCAGCCCGGCTTCAGCTTGACGGTCCAGACCGAGGAGTCCTTGTTCGGGGTGACGGACTCGGCGTTGACGTAGGTCAGCTTGCCGGTGCCCGGCTCATAGCCCACCAGCTGGGAGAAGACCGAGCGGATGACGCGGCTGCCCTGGCTCTCCTTGGCGTTCGCCGGCTGGAGCGGGTTCTGCGGCTCGCCGAGCTGGGCGGTCAGGATCCCGTTCGGGTCCGCCGACCCCTTGTTCATGTCCTTGCTGCCGCTGTCCTTGTTGTCGCCGCCACCACAGGCGGTTGCGGCCAGCGCCACAACCGCGGCCATCGCGACCCACTTGGCGCTCATCGCACCGCGCATGGGTAAGCCTCCTCAGGAGTCCACTGTCACTACGAAAAAAAGGGGGCCGCCGGAGACACGCTGACACCCCTGACAGCGAAAGGGACCGGAACCCCCCGTGTGCTCGTAGGCCTGCGCTCCCCACAGCGCGTGACCCATCGACCCGAGCCCAACGGACCCAATAATTGAGCACGGCAGTCCCGTTAACCACACTTTAAGGGTCTCGCTTTGGTCACAGGATCTACGCGCGGAGCTTCGAAATCCGGACAAAACTGCCGCAGACAGACACACGCGAAACGGACTGTTAACACATCATGCGGAGCGCATTCACCGATAATCGGACACTGGTTGTCGGATAAGAGCTTGACTGGCAAGTTGCTGACATGGCAGCGGCCCGGACCCCGGTCAAAGAAGCCGAGAGTCCGGGCCGCCGAATAGCGCAGACGCCATACCGGCCGATTACGTAGGGTAATCGGCCGGTATTATTTTTGATATCGCGTTTACGAGCGGTCGCGCGCGGCGTTACCGCTTCGCGCAGGCCTTACCGCTTCGCGCGGGCGGCGGTCCGGGCGCGGTCCTTCTGGTCCAGCACCAGCTTGCGGATACGGACCGTCTCCGGGGTCACCTCGACGCACTCGTCGTCGCGGCAGAACTCCAGGGACTGCTCCAGCGACAGCACCCGCGGCGGGACCAGGGACTCGGTCACATCCGCCGTCGAGGACCGCATGTTGGTGAGCTTCTTCTCCTTGGTGATATTCACATCCATGTCGTCGGAGCGGGAGTTCTCCCCGACGATCATGCCCTCGTACACCTCGGTGCCCGGGGAGATGAACAGCGTGCCCCGCTCCTGGAGGTTGGTCATCGCGAAGGCGGTCACCGCGCCCGAGCGGTCGGCCACCAGCGAGCCGTTGTTGCGGGTCTTCAGCTCCCCGAACCACGGCTCGTGGCCCTCGTGGATGGAGTGCGCGATACCGGTGCCCCTGGTCTGGGTCAGGAACTCCGTACGGAAGCCGATGAGGCCGCGGGAGGGCACGATGAACTCCATGCGGACCCAGCCGGAGCCGTGGTTGGACATGTTGTCCATCCGGCCCTTGCGGGTGCCCATGAGCTGGGTGACCGCGCCCATGTGCTCCTCGGGCACATCGATGGTGATGCGCTCGATGGGCTCGTGGACCTTGCCGTCGACCTCCCGGGTGACCACCTGCGGCTTGCCGACGGTCAGCTCGAAGCCCTCCCGGCGCATGGTCTCCACCAGGATGGCCAGCGCCAGCTCGCCCCGGCCCTGCACCTCCCAGGCGTCCGGGCGGTCGGTGGGCAGGACGCGCAGCGAGACATTGCCGATCAGCTCGCGCTCCAGGCGGTCCTTGACCAGGCGCGCGGTGACCTTCCGGTCCTTCACGACCGCCTTGTCCGCGCCCTTGCCGCCGGGGCCCCGGCCGACCAGCGGCGAGGTGTTGGTCCCGATGGTCATCGAGATGGCCGGCTCGTCCACCGTGATCAGCGGGAGGGCGATCGGGTTCTCGGGGTCGGCCAGGGTCTCGCCGATCATGATCTCCGGGATGCCCGCCACCGCGCAGATGTCGCCGGGCCCGGCCACCTCGGCGGGCTTGCGGGTGAGCGCCTCGGTCATCAGCAGCTCGGTGATCCGGACGTTGGAGATCGAGCCGTCGCGCTTGATCCAGGCCACGGTCTGGCCCTTCTTCAGCTCGCCCTGCTCGACGCGGAGCAGCGCGATACGGCCGAGGAAGTTGTCCGCGTCCAGGTTGGTGACATGGGCCTGGAGGGGGGCGCTCGCGTCGTACTCGGGGGCCGGGATGGTCCCCAGGAGGGTGGAGAAGAACGGCTCGAGACTGTCGCTGTCGGCCGGGACGGTGCCGTCCTCCGGCTTGTTCAGCGAGGCCACGCCGTCACGGGCGCAGGCGTAGACGATCGGGAACTCGATCTGCTCCTCGGTCGCGTCCAGGTCCAGGAAGAGGTCGTACGTCTCGTTGACGACCTCGTCGATCCGGGCGTCCGGGCGGTCGGTCTTGTTGATGCACAGGATGACCGGCAGCTTGGCCTGAAGCGCCTTGCGCAGCACGAAGCGGGTCTGCGGCAGCGGGCCCTCGGAGGCGTCCACCAGCAGCACGACCGCGTCGACCATGGACAGGCCGCGCTCGACCTCGCCGCCGAAGTCGGCGTGGCCGGGGGTGTCGATGATGTTGATGGTGACGGGGTCCCCGCCGCCCGCCGGGTGGTACTTGACGGCGGTGTTCTTCGCGAGAATGGTGATGCCTTTCTCGCGCTCCAGGTCATTGGAGTCCATGACCCGGTCGTCGACGTGCTGGTGGGCGGCGAACGCGCCGGCCTGCTTGAGCATGGCATCGACGAGGGTCGTCTTGCCGTGGTCGACGTGGGCGACGATGGCAACGTTACGGATGTCGTGGCGCGTGGGCACTGCGGCGCTTCTCCCGGAATCGTGGATGGCGGCGCGCCCGGTCCGGTACGCCCGCCCGCCGGGCAGATCACGCCACGGCCTCACCCCATGGTACGTGGGCGGGGAGGTAACGGGCGCCCCGCCCACGTACGGCCGGTGGGCCGGGCTCAGTCCCGCGCGCGGTCGCCCTCGCGACAGCCCAGCCTGGCGGCCTCGCGCGCGGCGTCGGTCGCGTCCTTGCCCAGCTTCTCGCCGCACGCCAGGATGATCTCGATCCCGCCGTCGTCCCAGGTCACCACGTGGCCGGAGCTGACCGTCTCGTCCCCGCAGGCATAGCGGAAATCGGCCTCGACCAGGTCGTACGCGCGGGCCATGACATAGCGGCCAGGTACTCCGGCCTCGCCGTAGGAGGAGTCCTTGTCCTTGTCGTACGCGGTCGTCTGCCCGATACGGTCAGCCAGGGGGACGACCGGCTTCGCCTGCTGGGCCAGACTGCGGATCGACTGCTTCGCGGGCAGAGTCGCGCCCTGTGTCCGGACGGACACGGTGTAGCGGGCCACCGTCTCGACGCCATCGGTACTGACCTTGGCGCCCCTCTTGACCTTGGTGGCGACCGCCATATCGGTCACCGCCGGGCGCCGGGAGACATTCAGCCAGGTGTACGTGCCGTCGGCGCACGCCTTTTTGGCCGCGATGTTCTGGGCGCCGCCGCGGGCGGCCCCGCCGGAGTCGTCGGAGTCGTCGGAGCCGCCGGACGAACAGCCCACCGCCCCCGCCATGATCGCTACAGCCGCGACCGCCGTGGTCAGTCCGCGCTTCATGTCGCTCCCCCGTGTGTCCAATGTCCTGGTCAGGTGCCATGATCCATGTCGACTGGCTTCTCCGGCAAGGGAGTTGAGCCAGCCCTGAGAGTTACTCCCGGAAGCCGATGTCCTGGTAGCGCGGGGTGGCGAAGCCGAAGGCGCCCGCGTTGACGACCTTCTTCCCGGCCGCGACCAGCTGCGGGCGCTGGTAGAGCGGGATCGACCCGGCCGCCGCCCAGATCCGCGCGTCCGCGCGGCTGACCAGGGCCCGGGCGGAGCCGGCGTCCAGCTCGGCGACCGCCTGGTCGAACAGCTGGTCGATCTGGTCCGTGCCGACCCGGGTGTAGTTCTGCTCGACGACCAGCGAGCCGTCGGTGGCGGGCTGCGGCTTGGCGTAGATCGGGCGGCCGTCCGTGGCGGGGTAGGCGCTGGCGGGCCAGGAGTAGAGGGCGAGGTCGTAGTCGCCCGAGGCGATGTGGTCCTTGAAGTAGCCGCTGCCCGAGACCTTGGTGATCCGGGTGCGCACGCCGATCGCCTCCAGCATCCGCGCGATGCGCCGGCTGACCGTGCCCAGCGGGGCGGTGCCGGACCCGGTCGGCACCACGAAGCGCAGCTCCAGCGGCCGGCCGTTCTTGCGTACGACCGCCGCGGCGGCGCGCCCGGCCTTGCCCGAGCGGCCCGCGTCGCCCGCGTCGGGGCCCGCCCCGCTGCCGCCGTCCCGCGCCTTGTCACCCTTGTCACGGCCCTGGTCGTCCGTCCCGGCGCCGAGCGCCTTCCGCCGGTCCGAGGCGGACGCGGCGCGCCAGCCCGCGTCGGCGAGCAGGGACTGGGCGGCGTGGGTGTCCTGGCCGCCGATGGCGCCGCTGTGGTCCTTGTAGCCCTGCTGGCCGGCCATCAGCAGATGGTTGCCGAGCGGCTTGTCCGGCAGGCCCACGGGGGCCAGCACCAGCCGTGCGAGGGCCTTGCGGTCGATCGCGCGGGCCACCGCGCGGCGCACCCGCTCGTCGGCGAGCGGGCCCTTGGTGCCGTTCAGGGCGAGCTGGGTGTACGCGGGCTCCAGGGCCTTGCGCACGGTGAACCTGCGCAGGGCCGCCGCCTCGGCCCGCGCCTTCTTCGAGCCGTTCTCCTCGGCCCAGGCGCGCAGCGAGTCGGCCGCGTCCCGGCCGTCCGCCGCCAGGTCCGCCGGGTCCTCGCGCGGGGGCTGGTCCTGGGCCGCTCCGGGCCGGGCCGAGGGCTCGGCCGCGGCCTGCTTCGCCTTCTCCTTCTTCGCGTCCTTCTTCCTCGGCGTCTCGCCCGCGTCCTGGATCCGCTCGGCCGTCGCCCGGTCGACCTCGGCCAGATCGACCTGCCCGGCCAGCAGCGCGGCCGCCCGCTCCTTGGCCGGCACGGTCTTGAAGACCAGCTTGTCGAGCCGGGCCCGATCGCCCCACCAGCGGGGGTTGCGCACCAGCGTGACGTTCTTGGTGCCGCCGGTGTTGCTGCGCATCATGAACGGGCCGGCGCTGACCGCCAGGCCCCGGCGCCTGCCGTCGTTGAAGGCGGCCGCGGTGCTCATCACGCTCTTCGGGTAGAGCGGGGTGAACAGCGAGCGCCAGTCCGCGTACGGCTTGGCGAAGGTGACCTCGACCTCGTGCTCCCCGTCACCGCGCGCGACCTTGGCGATGCGGTCGTACCCGGCGTTGCGGGCCGTCCAGTACGCGCCGTCCGCGCCGCGCAGCGCCTTCCACTGGGCGATGAAGTCCTCGGCGCCGATCGGGCGCCCGTCGGTCCAGACCGCCTTCGGGCTGAGCTTGTAGCGCACGACCTGCTTGGGCTCGCGGTCCACCACGTCGGCGGCCTCGAGGTAGTCGGGGTTGCGCTGCGGGCTGCCCCGGCCGTCCAGGGTGAACAGGGACGGCAGCACGGCGCCGGCGATCCGCTGGGTGCCGCTGTCGGCGTTGGTCTGGAAGACGTTGAACGTCCCGGGTGCCGCGTCCAGGGCCCAGCGCAGCGTCCCGGTGCCGGCCACCTTGTCGCGGGCGACCGGGGCCACGTCCCGCCGGGCGGCGGTGGGCGAGCTGTCGTCCTCACTGGAGCTGCATCCGCTCACCCAGGGCAGCGGCAGCAGCACTCCCGCGGCGAGCAGCGCGACGCGGCGGCGCTTGGCGATGGACATGACGCGTACCTCCGGTGGGCCTGAGCGCCCGGATGGACCGGGTGAGCCGGGATTATGCACATTTGGCATATTGTGACACTCATCGCATATACTCCTCACTCAAAGCGACGGTTCAGGGAACAGCACGCCGAGACGGCCATGGAGGGGAAAGGATCACTCGACCGGGTCAATCCGGCGGGCGCACGCCCCCGCGCGCGAGGGGGCGATCGCCCCGGTGGCTCCGCGAATCGCGACAGATCCCTTCCCAACCGTGACCATGACGCGCAACACTCGCTGTCGCATGAGCGTCGCCAACCGCAACCGCGGAAGTGAGGGCTAGCCATGTCCTTGAACGACGACTTGACGGCCGTCCAACGCTGTCTCGACGACCTGGTCCGTTCCGTCACCCGGCTCGAGCAGTCGGTCGGCACCCAGGGCCTGGAGATACGCCGCGTCCGTACCGACGCGGACCACCTGCGCGAGAGCCTCGCCCTGCTCCGCGAGTCCGCCCCCGGCGAGCGGTCGCGCCCCGAGATGGTGCTGGTTCCCGACGCGCCGTACAACAGTGCGCTCTGGTTGGACGTCGACGACGAGGGACTCGGCGTACGCGACCATCACGCACCCTGAGGCGCGTACGCTGTGTGACCGGTGCGCGACGCGAGGTGACCCGCCGGGCGGGCGCCTACGCCCACCGTCCCGCCGCCCACACCGCGTGAGCGCCGCCCCGCCATCCCATCCCGCCCGCACACACTCCACACGGAGTTCCCTTTGGCCACAGGCACCGACCCCCGGGCCCCGCACGGCGTACACACGCCCTCGCGAGCCGCCGTCCCGGCCCGCCATCTGCGAACCGACCGCTGGTGGCTCGCGCCCGCGGCCACCGCCGCCGGGCTGTTCGCCTTCATCGTCTACTCGACCTGGCGGGCCTTCTCCGGAGACGACTACTACGCCGAGCCGTACGTCTCGCCCTTCTACTCGCCCTGTATCGCGCAGAACTGCGTGCCCATGAAGGGCGGCGCGAACTGGGAGATCTTCGGCGCGTGGTGGGGCCTGTCCCCCGCCCTGCTGATCCTGATCTTCCCGCTGGGCTTCCGGCTGACCTGCTACTACTACCGCAAGGCCTACTACCGGGGCTTCTGGGCCTCGCCCCCGGCCTGCGCGGTCCCCGAGCCCCGCGCCAAGTACACCGGCGAGACCCGCTTCCCGCTGATCCTCCAGAACATCCACCGCTACTTCTTCTACTTCGCGGTGATCGTCGCCGGGATCCTCACCTACGACACGGTGCTCGGCTTCCGTGACGAGCACGGCCGGTGGGGCCACATGGGCCTCGGCACCCTGGTGCTGCTCGTCAACATCGCGCTGATCTGGGCGTACACCATCTCCTGCCACTCCTGCCGGCACATCGTCGGCGGCCGGCTGAAGCACTTCTCCCGGCATCCGGTGCGCTATCGGCTGTGGGGCTGGGTCAGCAAGCTCAACGCGCGCCATATGCAGCTGGCCTGGGCGTCGCTGGTGAGCGTGGCCGTGGCCGACTTCTATGTCTATCTGCTCGCGAGCGGCGCCTTCGACGACCCGCGCTTTTTCTAGGAGAGGTGCCCAACAACATGACGCAAGTCGAACGGCAGTCGTGGGACGTGGTCGTGGTCGGCGCCGGCGGCGCCGGGCTGCGGGCCGCGATCGAGGCGCGCGAGCAGGGCAAGCGGTGCGCCGTCATCTGCAAGTCGCTCTTCGGCAAGGCCCACACCGTGATGGCCGAGGGCGGCATCGCCGCCAGCATGGGCAATGTCAACGAGGGCGACAACTGGCAGGTGCACTTCCGGGACACCATGCGCGGCGGGAAGTTCCTCAACCACTGGCGGATGGCGGAGCTGCACGCGCAGGAGGCGCCGGACCGGGTCTGGGAGCTGGAGACCTGGGGCGCGCTCTTCGACCGCACCTCCGACGGCAAGATCTCCCAGCGGAACTTCGGCGGCCATGAGTACCCCCGCCTCGCCCATGTCGGGGACCGCACCGGCCTGGAGCTGATCCGCACCCTCCAGCAGAAGATCGTCTCCCTCCAGCAGGAGGACAAGGCCGAGTTCGGCGACTACGAGGCGCGGCTGAAGGTCTTCCAGGAGTGCACGGTCACCCGCGTCCTCAAGGACGAGGCGGGCGAGCGGGTCGCCGGGGTCTTCGGCTACGAGCGCGAGTCCGGCCGCTTCTTCCTCATCGAGGCCCCCGCGGTGGTGCTGGCCACCGGCGGCATCGGCAAGTCCTTCAAGGTGACCTCCAACTCCTGGGAGTACACCGGAGACGGCCACGCGCTGGCGCTGCTGGCCGGGGCGCCGCTGGTCAACATGGAGTTCGTGCAGTTCCACCCGACCGGCATGGTCTGGCCGCCCTCGGTCAAGGGCATCCTGGTGACCGAGTCGGTGCGCGGCGACGGCGGGGTGCTGCGCAACAGCGAGGGCAAGCGCTTCATGTTCGACTACATCCCGGATGTGTTCAAGGAGAAGTACGCCCAGACCGAGGACGAGGGCGACCGCTGGTACGAGGACCCGGACCACAACCGCCGCCCGCCCGAGCTGCTCCCCCGCGACGAGGTCGCCCGCGCCATCAACTCCGAGGTCAAGGCGGGCCGGGGCTCCCCGCACGGCGGGGTCTTCCTCGATGTCTCCACCCGGATGCCCGCCGAGGTCATCAAGCGGCGGCTGCCCTCCATGCACCACCAGTTCAAGGAGCTGGCGGACGTCGACATCACCGCCGAGCCCATGGAGGTCGGCCCGACCTGCCACTACGTGATGGGCGGCGTGGACGTCGACCCGGACACCACGGCCGCCACCGGCGTACCCGGCCTGTTCGCCGCGGGCGAGGTCGCGGGCGGGATGCACGGCTCCAACCGGCTGGGCGGCAACTCCCTCTCCGACCTGCTGGTCTTCGGCCGGCGCGCGGGGCTGCACGCGGCCCGGTACGCGGAGGAGGCGGCCGCGGCCGAGCAGCGGCCGGAGCCGGACGAAGCGCAGATCGACCTGGCCGCGGCCGAGGCGCTGCGCCCGTTCAGCGCCGAGGGCGGCGATCCGCAGCTCTCCAGCGGCCCGGCCGAGAATCCGTACTCGCTCCACCAGGAGCTCCAGCAGACCATGAACGACCTGGTGGGCATCATCAGGAAGGCCGGCGAGATGCAGGAGGCGCTGCACCGCCTGGCCAATCTGCGGGTGCGGGCGCGGCGCGCCGGAGTGGAGGGGCACCGGCAGTTCAACCCCGGCTGGCACCTGGCCATCGACCTGCGCAACATGCTGCTGGTCAGCGAGTGCGTGGCGCGCGCCGCGCTGGAGCGGACCGAGAGCCGCGGCGGGCACACCCGCGACGACTATCCGGAGATGGACCGCGAGTGGCGGCCGGTCAACCTGGTCTGCCGGCTCTCCGACCCCTCGGGCGGGCTGGCGGCACCGGACGCGCGGCAGGGGCAGATCCGGCTGGAGCGGCGCAGCACCCCGCCCATCCGCCCCGATCTGCTGGGCCTGTTCGAGAAGGACGAGCTGGCGAAGTACCTGACGGACGAGGAGCTCACCCAGTGACGGCGTACGAGGCCCACTTCAAGGTGTGGCGGGGCGACGTGGAAGGCGGCGGTCTGAAGGACTTCCACGTCGAGGTCAATGAGGGGGAGGTCGTTCTGGACATCGTCCACCGCATCCAGGCGACCCAGGCCCCGGACCTGGCGGTCCGCTGGAACTGCAAGGCGGGCAAGTGCGGCTCCTGTAGCGCCGAGATCAACGGCCGGCCCCGGCTGCTGTGCATGACCCGGATGTCGGTTTTCGGCCGCGACGAGACGCTCACCATCACCCCGCTGCGGGCCTTCCCGGTCATCCGGGACCTGGTGACGGATGTGTCGTTCAACTACGCCAAGGCGCGCGAGGTGCCGTCCTTCGTGCCGCCCGAGGACCTGGGACCGGGCGAGTACCGGATGTGGCAGGAGGACGTGGAGCGGTCCCAGGAGTTCCGCAAGTGCATCGAGTGCTTCCTGTGCCAGGACACCTGCCATGTGGTGCGCGACTTCGAGGAGAACAAGGAGGCCTTCGCCGGGCCCCGGTTCCTGATGCGCGTCGCCGAGCTGGACATGCACCCGCTGGACGCGGCGGCCGAGACCGGGCTCGACCGCAAGCGCGCGGCCCAGGAGGAGCACGGCCTGGGCTACTGCAACATCACCAAGTGCTGCACCGAGGTCTGCCCCGAGGGGATCAAGATCACGGACAATGCGCTGATCCCGCTCAAGGAGCGGACGGTGGACCGCAAGTACGACCCGCTGGTGTGGCTGGGCAACAAGATCCGCCGCCGCGAGTCGTCCTGACCGTTTGCGGAGGGGCCGGGCCGCCTGCGGCCCGGCCCGTCACCACATGCTGAGCAGCGCCTCGACCGAGTCCGGGGTGGACGACTGCCCGTTCGGCAGCGCCAGCTCGAACCAGACCGTCTTGCCGTGCGGGGTGCGCCGGCTGCCCCAGCCGGCGCTGAGCAGGCCGACCAGCTGGAGTCCGCGCCCGCCCTCGTCGGTGTCGCGGGCGCGCCGGCGCCGGGGCTGGACCAGGCCGCCGTCCCAGACCTCGCAGACCAGCGTGCGGTCCAGCAGCAGGCGCAGCCGGATCTCGCCCTCGCCGTACCGCAGGGCGTTGGTGACCAGCTCGCTCACCAGCAGCTCAGTGGTGTCCACCAGGTCGTCCATGCCCCAGGACTCCAGCTGCTCCCGGGCCAGTTCCCGGGCGCGGCCGACCGACTTGGGCTCGCTGGGCAGCTGCCAGTCGCCGACCGACTCCGCCGACAGGCCCTGCATCCTGGCCATGAGGAGGGCGATGTCGTCCTCGCCGTGGTGGGTGTCCAGGGTGGACAGAACGTGGTCGCAGACGTCCTCCAGGGAGCCCGCCACGGCCTTTGCCCCGTCCGAGCCGGCAGGGATGTCCAGGGACGCGCGCAGGGCCTGGAGGCCCTCGTCCAGCGAGTGGTCGCGGGACTCGACCAGGCCGTCGGTGTAGAGCGCGAGCAGCGCGCCGTCGGGGAGTTCGACCTCGATCTCCTCGAACGGCTCGCCGCCGACGCCGAGCGGCATGCCGGGCGGTACGTCCATCAGCAGGGCGGACTCGCCCGGTTCGACGAGGACGGGGGGCGGGTGGCCGGCGTTGGCGAAGGTACAGCGGCGGGTGACCGGGTCGTACACCGCGTAGACGCAGGTGGCGAGGTAGACCTCGGCCAGGCCCGCGAGGTCGGAGGAGCCGTCGGCGGCTCTGCCGCCGCGGGCGCGCGAGCCGGACCGCCCGCCGCCCTGCGAGCCGCCGGGCGCGCCGAGCCCGCGGGCGATCTCGTCGAGCGCGGAGAGGACCTCGGCGGGCTCCAGGTCGAGCAGCGCCAGCGTCCGTACGGCGGTGCGCAGCTCGCCCATGGCGACGGCGGCGCGCAGGCCGCGGCCCATCACATCGCCGACCACCAGGGCCGTGCGGTGTCCGGGCAGTTCGATGACGTCGAACCAGTCGCCGCCCACCTCGGTCGCCGCGTTGCCCGGCAGATAGCGGCAGGCGATGTCGAGCCCGGCGGCCTCGGGGTCGCCGGGCGGCAGCAGGCTGCGCTGAAGTATCAGCGCGCGCTCGTGCTCCCTGCGGTAGAGGCGGGCGTTGTCGATGGAGACGGCGGCGCGGGCGGCGAGTTCCACGGCGAGGGCGGTGTCCCGCTCGCCGAAGGGCTCGCTGCCCTTGGTGCGGGAGAACTGGGCGAGGCCGACGATCGTGTCGCGCGCGACCATCGGCACCACCAGGGTGGACTGGAGCATCGTGCCCAGTTCGAGGCTCTCGGCGCTGTCGCGGCCGGGGACGACGCGGGCCCGGGCGGTGCGCAGGGCCACGGCGCAGGGCGAGTTGAAGGGGTAGCGGTGCACCTCGCCGACCTGGACGGGCTCGGTGGCCCCGCCCTCTCCGTCGCTACCTGCGCGGTAGCTGTCGCCGAAGGCGACCGGGCCGTCCGAGACGGCGCTGGCGAAGGCGACGCGGCGCAACTCGGCGCTGCCGTCGGCCAGCCCGGGCGGGGTCTCGTCGCCGGAGAGCAGCCCCTGGTAGAGGTCGACGGAGGCCAGGTCGCAGAACTGCGGTACGGCCACGTCCAGCAGCTCGCGCGCGGTGGTCTCCAGGTCGAGGGAGGTGCCTATTCGGGCCCCGGCCTCGTTCAGCAGTGCCAGGTTGCGGCGTACGCCCGCGGCCTCCTGCTCGGCGCGGCGGCGGCCGGTCACATCGGTGGCGAGACCGGCCACGCCGATGGGGCGGCCCGAGCCGCTGTGCAGCCGGTACAGCGAGACCGACCAGCGGCGCCGCTCGGGGTTGCCGGGCACGGTGCCCACGATGGGCATGTCGGTCAGCGACTGCCCGCTGTCGAGCACCTGGCGCAGGGCGGCGGCGAGCCGGTCGGCCTCGCCGCGCGGCAGCAGGTCGTACGCGGAGGCGCCGCGGTACGACTCGGCGGGGCGGCCGAAAACCGTCGCAAACCGCTCATTGACGCGGAGCATGCGCAGATCGGTACCGAAGAGAAAGAAACCGAGCGGAGATTGACCGAAAACGGCCTGCGAGGCGGCGAGGTCGGTCTCCAGCCCGCGCAGGGCCGTCACATCCACGGCGATGCACAGGGCGGAGCGCTCACCGTGCTCGGTCTCCGCCGGCATCACATAGACCTCGGCGATGCCATGCCCGTGGGGCGCCCGGGGGTTGTGATACGGGACGAGCCCCGTCCACTCTCTGCCGTCGAGGATGTCCGCGACCGTGCGGCGGCTGGCCTCGTGCAGCTCCGGCGGCACGAACGCCTCCACCGGGTCCTTGCCGATGGCCTGTTCGGCGGTCAGCCCGAGGAGCTCGGTGGCGCGCCCGCTCCACTGCGCGATCCGGCCGTCGGGCCCCAGCGAGAACGAGGCGACCCGGATGTAGTCGTAGATCGAGCCGGGCGGGCTGCTCTGCCACACCGTCGGAGCGGACGAAAGGGAGGGTTCGTGCGAACTGGATGACAGTGCTGGCAACCGGGATGGAACGGGCACAAGAGATGAAGAGGGCTTCGCGCGCGAGGCGGACGAATCCGACGATGAGGATGTACGCGAATCCGGCGACATCTGCGAACCAACCGCCTCCTCGGGGATGTCCGCCCCCGCTGGCTTCTCGCTCATGCGCCCGTCCCCTCCGGCTCAGGTGCTCCGACCGGCTCTCAGATAGCGAGTATCCAGCACCTCGGCCATCCGGAGTACGGTCTTCACGATCACAGCACTATCTCAGCCCGCGTTCAGGTTCCGTCCCGGCTTTTTGACAAGCGCTCAAGATCAGTGCTCTCTCACACTCTTAACCGGGCAGAGCCAGCTCGAACCACACCGTTTTCCCAGCGCCGTCCCGCCGGGAGCCCCAGCGCAGCGCGCTGCGAGCCACCAACTGGAGACCGCGGCCACCCTCATCCTCCAGGGCGGCCACGCGCTCGCGCGGCGGGTCGGCGAGCGGGTCGGAGACCTCGACCAGCAGGACCGGGTCGGCCGCGGCGCGTTCGCGAAGGGCGTACATACGAACGCCGATCGGACCGCTGGCATGCCGCAGCGCATTGGTGACCAACTCGCTCACCAGCAACATTGTCACATCACCGAGCGGCGTCAGACCCCAGCCGTCCAGCGCCTGGCGCACCCGGGAGCGGACCGTCCGCACGGCCACGGGGTCGGCGGGGAAGACCCACTCGACGAAGCCGAGCCCGCCGGACCCGGAGCCGGGCGCTCCTGAGCTGTCCGTCACGCCGATCACTTCCCCCGACATGTGCAATCCCCGCCGGAATGTGCGGATTCAGGGAGGTTAATCAGTACATACCCGATATCCGGGCCCGGTACCGTCACCGCTCTGAAGGCTTCCGCGACCGCGGGAAGGGGCGGGGTGGGGTGGCTGGGGGAAAGTCCTCAGCCGCGCAGCCGGCGGATCGCCTCGGCCACCGCCGGGCGGTCCTCGTCCAGCCAGTCGACCTCGTTCACGCGGTCGGGCGGGAGCCAGCGCAGCTCATCGTGGTCCTCCAGCGGGCGCGGCTCGCCGGAGCACAGCTCCGCGGTCCACACCTGGAGGACGTACCCCGGCTTCAGGGTCCACTCGCCGGGCAGCCGCTCCAGCGGCCGTACCTCGACGCCCAGCTCCTCACGCAGCTCCCGGACCAGGGTCTGCTGCGGGGTCTCGCCCGGCTCGGCCTTGCCGCCGGGCAGCTCCCAGCGGCCGGCGAGCTCGGGCGGGGCGCTGCGCCGCGCGGCCAGCAGCCGCCCCTGGTCGAACACCGCTCCGCCCACCACCACGCGCACCGTCATGCGCCGCACCCTACGGGAGCAAAGGCGCGGGGGGAGGCGTACAGGGGGAGCGGGACGGCTCAGCGGACCTGGCGGGAGGCCTCGGTCCGCTCGACGACGTAGAGCCGCTCCTCGGTCCGCGAATCGAGCCGGTCGGCCACTTCCTGGGCCTCGGTCTTGGTGGCGTAACGGCCGACGCGATAGCGATTGCCGTTGTCGTCCTGGCGGATGACGAGCCATGGCAGGACGGCATTGGTGTCACTCATCGGTCCGCCCCCTCCAATCTGGCGCGCCCCCACGCACGCCTCCGTGACTCCGGTAAGGAATTCCCGATCCGCATATGCCCGAGCCTACGCCCAACCTTCACGCACCGGATACGCCTTCTTACAACGAGGTACTCATCCGGCCACGCGGCCGGTCATCGGCGGTGTGGCCGGTCGAGGTGTCGCCTCGCCGAGGCGACACTCTCGTCCGGACCGCATCGTGTCAGACGCCCGCGGCGGCCTTCTCGCGACGGTCGTCGCCCGCCTCGCCCGCGCCGTCGGTGCCCTCCGCGTTCGCGGCCTCGGCCTCGGCGGCCAGCTCCTGCTCGGCCTGCACCAGGGACGGGTTGCGCCATGCGCTGGTCACGCCCCAGCCGTAGAAGAACAGACCGATCACGGCCACGATCACCAGGTCCCAGCCCTCGGGCAGATAGCCGCGACCACCGTAGTCCTTACCGCCGGCCCACGAGACCAGCGCCATGACCAGCAGGTACGCCACCATCCAGGCGCCCGCCAGCAGATGCGGCTTCAGCTCGGCCCACGGCTTGCGCAGCTCGTACCAGGCCCAGATCGGCAGACCGATGGCCATGATGAAGATGACCTTGCCGGTCAGCGGCCAGCGGGCCCAGTAGAGGACGAGCGAGCCGAAGACCATCGCGATCGGCGCGATGATCGGCATCGCGCGCAGCTTCACCGGGCGCGGCAGGTCCGGGGAGAGGCGGCGCAGCGACATCACGGCCACCGGGCCGGTGATGTACGAGATGACGGTCGCGACGGAGACGATCTCGGCGAGCGAGCCCCAGCCGCGGAAGACCGCGAGGAACGCGAACGCGATCACCAGGTTGAGCACCAGCGCCGGGCGCGGGATGCCGGTCTTGGGGTCGACCTTGCCGAAGATCTTGGGCAGATGACCGTTCTCCTGCACACCGTGGATCATGCGGGAGGTGGTGGCCGCGTAGATCATGCCGGTGCCGGACGGGGAGATGAATGCGTCCGCGTACAGCAGCAGCGCCAGCCAGTTCAGGCCCCAGGCGGTGGCCAGGTCGGCGAGCGGGGAGTTGAAGGACAGGCTCGACCAGCCGCCGTGCGACAGGTCGGCGGCCGGGACCGCGCCCAGGAAGGCGACCTGGAGGGCGACGTAGATCACCAGCGAGATGAGGATGGAGCTGATGACGGCCTTGGGCAGGGACTTGCCGGGGTTGCGCGCCTCGCCCGCCATGTTGAGCGGGGACTGGAAGCCGTTGTACGCCCAGACGATGCCGGAGACCGCGACGGCGGTGAACACCGAGCTCCAGCCGTTGGGGGTGAAGCCGCCGTTGCCGCTGATGTTGCCACTGTCGAAGTGGGCCAGCAGCAGAGCGCCCGCGGTCAGCGCCGGGACGACCAGCTTGAAGACGGTGATCGCGGTGTTGGTCTTCGCGAAGAGGGTGATCGCGAACCAGTTGAGGAAGAAGTAGAAGACCAGCAGGACGGAGGCGAGGATGACGCCGGTGCCGGTCAGCTCCTTCCCGTCGTACAGGTGCTTCGCCCAGCCGAAGTCCCAGGAGCTCATGTACTGGATGGAGGCCGTGGCCTCACCCGGGATCACCGAGACGATGGCGATCCAGTTGGCCCAGGCGGCCAGATAGCCGGCGAGCGAGCCGTGCGAGTACTGCCCGTACCGGACCATGCCGCCGGCCTTGGGGAACATCGAGCCGAGTTCGGAGTAGGTCAGCGCGATGGTCAGTGCCACCGCGGCACCGATCACCCACGCGAGAATTGCGGCGGGGCCGGCCAGCGACGCGGCTCGCTCGGCACCGAAGAGCCAGCCGGAGCCAATGATGGAACCGAGGCCGACCGCGGTGAGCGACACCGTTCCGAGCGACCTTTTGTAATGCGAGTGGGAACCTTGTTCATTGCTCAACGTCCCTGACACTCCCTTCGTCCCCGATAGCTGTACCTGATGCAAACGCGCGTCATCGTACAAGCGAATTGAAGGGGTTCTTCGCGGGTTTGAGCTGAGTTTGAGGTCCACCCCTCACGGATGCGCTCTTTACCGCATCAACGCAGGTCAATCACTGGTAAAATCCATGAGAAGCATAAGTCAAGGGGGGTTTGGTGGACCCTTCGCGGGATCTTTACCGGCCGGGCACGGGACTTATTGATCCCGCCCGCAATCGCCTATAACCCACCGAGGAAGCGACGACCCTTCCTCAATGTTCGTGCACAGATACCGCGAATGGGCCCGGATGGCTGAGTGACGCGAGTTGCGTACGATGTGCCGCTTTTCATGCAGCAGCCACGGACCTCAAATCTACCTCAAATTCCACCGAGCTCAAATTCAGCTCAAACCCTTATCCGATAACTGGAGTTGAGGAATGTTTCCGCTCACTTCACCGGGAGGTGGTATGCGACGCGGTACCGCTCGGCCAGCACCACCACATCGGCCGTCTCGACGGGGCGGCCGCCCGCGAAATACGTACGCGAGATGACGAGGACGGCATGGCCCGGCACCCCGCCCAGCGTCAGCACCTCCTCCGCCCGGCCGGGCCGCGCGGAGACCTCCTCCGTCACGTTGTCCACCACCAGGTCGATGGCCGCCATCCGCTCGACCACGCCGCGCCCGGCCAGCGGCCCCTCCTCGGGCAGCATCACGGGCGAACGGCCGGTGACGGCGAGCGGCTCCCAGGACGTGGAGATCATCACCGCGTCCCCCGCGGCGCGGAACACATAGCGGGTGCGCATGACGCGCTCGCCGGGCGCGATGCCCAGCCGCCGGGCGGTCTCGCGCCCGGCCTCCTCCCGCTCGCTGCTCGACTCCCAGGTGCCGATGATCCGGTCGTCGGCCTGCTCCTGGCGGAACGGGTTGGACCTGCCGCGGTCGTGGTAGCCGGTGCGGATCAGCCGGCGCGGGACGGGAAGCGCGCGGACATAGGTACCCGAGCCGGAGCGCCCCTCGACCAGACCCTCGGCCATCAGCACCTTGCGCGCCTCGAGGGCGACGGTGTCGGAGACCCCGTACTCCTGGCGGATCCGGGCCTGGGAGGGGAGACGGGTATGCGGTGGCAGCTCGCCGGTGGTGATCTTCTTCCGGAGGTCGTCGGCGACGCGGAGGTATGCGGGCTGGTCACCAAAGGCCACGTGCGCTCCCAGTGGTTGACAGTCGGCAACAGCTTCGCAACCGAGGGTTGTCGTACGCAACTACAGGCCAGAGCTTCACCAGAAGTGGTGAACCGCAGCTCAGAGACGTTTACTTCGACAACGGCGCATAAGGCCGCTATCAATGGCGATCAACGCCCGAAACATCTCCGCACACCGCCGTACACCTCCCGTACACCGCCGTCCGCCCGGCGCTCAGTGCTGTTCAGTGTTGTTCAGTGCCGTTAAAGGTTTTATCCGCCAGTCCCTCAGGAGCCCCGCCGTGCGCACCCGTCCCTCCCCGCGGCCACTGCCCGCCGCCCTCGCCCTGCTGCTGTGCGCCGCCTGCACCGGCGGCTCGGGAGCCCGGGACACCGCCGACGACGTCCCCGGGGCGAAGCCCGGCGCCGCCGGCGTCGGCGATCCGCTCTTCCCGAAGCTCGGCAACGGCGGCTACGACGTGACCCGTTACCGCCTCACCCTCGACTACGCCCCCGACTCCGGCCGTCTCAAGGGCACCGCCGAGATCAGCGCCCGCACCACCCGCGCCCTGACCTCCTTCCACCTGGACCTCACCGGGCTGCGGGTCCGCGAGGCCAGGGTCGACGGCAAGCCCGCCAGGACCGCGCGCTCCGGCACCGAGCTGACGCTCACCCCCGCCGCCGCCCTCCCCAAGGGCCGCGCCTTCAAGACCACGGTCGTCTACGACGGCAAGCCCAGGACCATCAAGGACCCCGACGGCTCGGAAGAGGGATGGATCAAGACGGCCGACGGGGCGTTGGCGGTCGGCGAGCCCACCGGCTCCATGGCCTGGTTCCCGGGCAACCACCACCCCTCCGACAAGGCCGCGTACGACATCACCATCACCGTCCCCCAGGGCTACACCGCCGTCTCCAACGGCGAGTTGACCCGCCGGAGCGAGAACCACGACCGCACCACCTTCCACTGGCGCACCGACGAGCCCATGGCGAGCTATCTGGCCACCGTCGCCATCGACGACTTCGACATCCACACCACGACCACCGACGGCACGCTCCCCCAGTACGTCGCCATCGACCCCGAGCTGTCCGACCGCGCCGCCGAAGTCCCCGACCAGGTCACCGAGGTCATCGACTGGGAGAGCCGGACCTTCGGCCGCTACCCCTTCTCCTCCACCGGCGCGATCGTCGCCGACGTACCCGACCTCGGCTACGCCCTGGAGACCCAGACCAAGCCGCTCTACCCCTCCCCGCCGAGCGAGCCGCTCATCGTGCACGAGCTCGCCCACCAGTGGTTCGGCAACTCCGTCACGCCCCGGACCTGGAAGGACATGTGGCTCAACGAAGGGTTCGCCACCTACGCCGAGTGGCTGTGGGAGGAGGACCACAACGGCCGCAGCGCCCAGGAGATCTTCGACGACTTCTACGACGGCACGGACGACGAGAGCGAGGGCATCTGGGACTTCCCGCCCGCCTCCCCGCCCAGCGCCGGCCGGGTCTCGGACCCGCCCGTCTACGGACGCGGGGCGATGGTGCTGCACAAGGTGCGCGAGACCGTCGGCGACAAGACCTTCTTCGCCATCGTGCGCGCCTGGACCCGCGACCACCGCCACGGCAACGCCGACACCGCGCAGTTCATCGCGCTGTGCGAGAAGAAGTCCGGCAAGGACCTCCAGGACCTCTTCGACGTCTGGCTGTACGGGGACGGCAAGCCGAAGAAGCCGTGACGCGCTCAGCTCAGCTCGGCTCGTAGCGCCCCGCCCCGGGGGCCGGGATGGCGAGGACGCGGTCCCGCAGGACCGGGAGCTCGGCCCGGATCGCCGCGACCGCGGCCGTGTCGACCTCGGCGGTGAGGACCTCCTCGCCCGCACCGGCCTCGGCGAGCACCGTGCCCCATGGATCGACCACCAGACTGCCGCCCGCCTGCTCCATCCCGCCGTGGGTGCCCGCGGCGCAGCAGGCCAGGACGACGGCCTGCTCCTCGACCGCGCGGGCGCGCACCAGGATCCGCCACTGCTCCCGGCGCCCGGCGGGCCAGGCGCCGGGCACGACCAGGATCTCCGTACCGGCATCGACCAGTGCCCGGAACAGCTCGGGGAACCGCAGGTCGGGGACCGTCACGACGTCCCGCCCGGCGGCCATCCAGGCGGCCTCACCGGTGTCGAAGCCATAGCGGTGGATCTTGCGGTACGTGCCGCGCAGCGCCCCCGTCCGGTCGAAGACCAGCGCGGTGTTGTAGAGGGCGCCGCCGTCGCGCTCCACCACCGTCCCCGCGTGCAGCCAGACGGCCGCGGATCTGGCCGCCGCCGACATGGCGCGCAGGGTCGGCCCGTCGATGCCGATGGGCTCGGCGCCTGTCCGCCAGTCGTCGTAGGCCCAGGCGCCGGTCGGCCAGAGTTCGGGCAGCACCACGAGGTCGTCACCGGCCCGGCCGCGGACCAACGCGGCGGCGCGCGCCCGGCGGTCGTCGGCGGATTCCGTGTCCGAGACCGCGAGCTGGACCAGAGAGGCGCGCACGGGTCGCCCCCTTCCGTGGGCCGTCCCGCCGATGCGAGGGGACAGCGACATAAGCGACATTCTCCCAGCCCTCCCGCCGGCCCGCAGCCCGCCCCGGCGACCCCGATCAACCGGGATCCGCCGCCCGGTTTTAGATCCGCTTAACGACGCTCAGGCACCTTTGGCCCCTACCCAGGGGGGACCATGCGGGAGCAGACCAGACGTTCCGTGCTGCGCTCGGCGGCGGCGGTCGGTGTCGGTACCGGGATCGGGATCCCGGCCGCCGGGACCGCGAGTGCGACGGGGGCGCCCGGCCAGGGCGCCGCCTGCCCGCCGCCGCTCGGCCCCGTGCGGGTCGGCAGCAAAGACCCGCGCTACTACGAGTTGGTGCGTCGCGGCACCAACGCGCGCTTCACCGGATCGCCCGATCACGTGCGCGTCGTGGGCACCACCGAGCACGTGGAGGAGGCGGTGCGGGACGCGGTGCGCGGTGGCCTGCGCGTCGCGGTGCGCGGCGGCGGACACTGCTTCGAGGACTTCGTCGACAATCCCGAGGTCCGGATGGTCATCGACATGTCCGGCATGACGGCCGTCTCCTTCGACCCGGACCGCAACGCCTTCGCGGTCGAGACGGGCGCCACGCTCGGGGAGGTGTACCGCAGGCTGTACCTGGGCTGGGGCGTGACCATCCCGGGCGGCTGGTGTCCCTCGGTGGGCGCGGGCGGCCATGTACAGGGCGGCGGCTTCGGCACGCTGAGCAGGCTGCACGGGCTCACCGTCGACCACCTGTACGGGGTCGAGGTCGTCACCGTGGACGGCGGCGGGCGGGTGCGCACGGTCGTGGCCACCCGCGAGGACGACGACCCGCACCGGGATCTGTGGTGGGCGCACACCGGGGGCGGCGGCGGCAACTTCGGGGTGGTGACCCGCTACTGGTTCCGCTCCCCCGGCGCCGGCGGCTCGGACCCGGCACGGCTGCTGCCGGCCCCGCCGCGGCACGTGCTGACGTTCCGGGCGGCGTGGCGCTGGCAGGACCTCGACCGGGCGGCGTTCACCCGGCTGATGGAGAACCACGGCGCCTGGGTCGAGGCCAACAGCGACTCCGGCTCACCCGCCGCCGCGCTGCACTCCGACCTCCTCCTGATGCCGGCCGTACTGGGCGCCCCGTACATCATGGGCCAGGTCTCCGCCGAGTCGAACGCCGAGCGGCTGATGCGCGACCACCTCGACGCGATCAGCGCGGGCACCGCGGCCTACTCGCTCACCCAGCTGCGGAAGGAAGTGCCCTGGCTCCAGGCCGCGCTGATCGGCACCGGGGAGGGCGTGAGCCGCCGCTATACGAAGATGAAGTCGGCCTACGCGAAGAAGACGCTCAGCCGCGCCCAGACCGAGGTGGCGTTCTCGCATATGACCGACCCCGACCCGGGCCGCGTACCGGGCGTGATGACGCTGTCGACGTACGGCGCCAGGGTGGGAGACGTCGCCCCCGACGCCACCGCGTACGCCCACCGCGGGGCCCGCTTCAAGATCGGGTATGTGACGGCCTGGGCCAACTCCTCGGACACCGACACGTTCGAGGCGGGCGTCAGGAACTTCTACCGGGCGATGTACGCCGGCACGGGCGGTGTCCCCGTCCCGGATGAGATCAACGACGGGGCGTACATCAACTACCCCGACGCCGACCTGCGGAACCCGGCCTGGAACACCTCGGACACACCGTGGCACCACCTCTACTACAAGGACAACTACCCGCGTCTGAAGCGGGTGAAGGCGCGGTACGACCCCACGAACGCCTTCCGCCACAGCCTTTCCATCGAGCCGGCCTGAACCCCCGGGTACGTCACCCGGACGCGGGAGCCAGATCGAGGCGGGCGGGCTCGTCGCGGTCGCAGCGCAGCCTTCCGTCGACGACCCGGGCGGTGGCGACCTGGAGCGAGGAGCGGCGGGTGGCGTGGGTGCCGTCGTCCTCGGTGCCGGAAGGGCCGCGGCCCGGGTGCGTGAAGTAGAAGACGTAGGCGGTGTCCTCCTGGACGACCACGTCGGCGTGGAGACCGATCGTCCCGTCGTCGGGGCGGCGGCCCGGCTTGTCCAGGATCAGCCCCTGGTGTTCCCAGGTGGTGAGGTCGTCCGACCGCAGCACGCCCTGTCCGCGCCACTCGTCGACGAGCATCCAGTAGTGCCCGCCGAGTTCGAAGACGTTGGGCCCCTCGTGCGGACGGTGGCCGACCGCGAGGCCGGTGGGCCGCCAGTGGTGGAGGTCGGGGCTGTCGGCGGCGTAGGTGAGGGAGCCCCGGGTCTCGTCCTTGAACCACATCCGCCACCCCCCGCCCGGCAGCGGATACACGCACGCGTCGATGACCCGGTCGGAGGCGAGGTCCAGGTCGCCGTGGTGGGTCCAGTCCAGCAGGTCGGGACTGGTGTAGTGGCGGATGCGCGCGGGGCCGGTCCAGGAGTCCGGCACGCCGCGGATATAGCTGACGTACATGTGGTGGAGCCCGTCGTGCCAGATGATCTCCGGTGCCCAGAAGGTGTTCCTGCCCCACTCGGTGTCCAGACCGGTGAGGGTGGACCGGTACGTCCAGGTGCGGCCGCCGTCCGCCGACGCGGCCACGCCCAGGTCGGTGCCGTGCACCCAGGTGACGCCGGGGCCGGGGGCGGTGGCGCGGCGGTTGGTGTAGATCAGCCACCATTCGCCGCGCTGACGGTTCCAGACGGCGACGGGGTCGGCGGCCCCGTCGAATACCGGGTCGCGGAAGAGGGGGGCACTGGCCGCGGGGATCACAGGGTCTCCATGGTGTCCGGACGGGGGCGAGGGCACTTCGGGGCACTTCGGGGCGCTTCGGGTGCGCCAAGGGCTTCCGGCCGGGTCAGCCGCCGGTCGACTCCCGGACCACCACCGAGAAGCCACCGACGAACTCCTCGTGCCGGGTCGAGGGCTCGGTCCGCTCGATGAGCTCGGTCAAGAGGTCGACGGCCCGCTCGGCCATGCCGTCGTGATCCGGATCGACGGTGGAGAGCGAGGGGATGAAGAACTCGCTCTCCGTGACGTTGTCGAAGCCGATCACCTTCACCTGCTCGGGCACTCGGATGCCGACATCCGCCAGGCCCCGCAGCACCCCCATGGCCAGGGTGTCGGTCACACAGAACACGCCGTCGAAGGCGAGGCCGCGCTCCGCCATCTCGTGTGCGTGACGAACCCCCTCGCGCATGCCGAACCTGTCCACCTGCTGGACCAGTGCCGGGTCCGGCTCCAGGCCCGCCTCCCGCAATGCCTGCTGGTAGCCCATGAGGCGGAGGCTGGAGGTGTCCACCTCGTCCACCGTCCCGCACAGCATCGCGATGCGCCGGCAGCCCCGCTCGATCAGATGGCGGGTGGCCGCCCGGGCGGCCTCCAGGTTGGGCATGACGACGTGGTCCACAGGGCCGCCGAAGATCCGGTCGCCGAGGACGACCAGCGGGTGGTCCACCTTCAGCCGCTCGGCATCGGCCTGTCCCATGCCCGCGGCACTGAGGATGAGCCCGTCGTAGAGGTGATTGCGGGACAGGGACAGCGCGTCCAGCTCGTTCTCCCGGGAGGCCGTCTGCTCGATGCTCACCCGCAGGTTGCGGCGCTCGGCCGCGGCGATGATGCCGGCCGCCAGCCGCCCGTAGTAGAGGCTGTTCACCTCGGGCACGGCGAGCCCGATGGTTCCGGTACGGCCCTTGCGCAGATTGCGGGCCGCGACGTTGACCCGGTAGTCGAGCCGGGCCATCGCCTCCAGGACCTTCTCCCGGGTCGCCCTGCGCACGTTCGGATGATCGTTGATGACGTTCGACACGGTCATCGGCGAGACTCCGGCCGCCTTCGCCACATCCTGGATCGTTGCCACACTCGCCCCCTGTCCCCAGTCTCCGAACCCACTCGCATGCTAAGCCCCGCGCTCTCGCCCCTGCCTTCCCTCACTGGCCGGCGCGGGCGCGCAGGACGGTGAAGGAGTGCGGCGGAAGGGTGCAGACCGGCCCGGTCGGCCGGTCGTGGACGGGCTCGGCCGGGGCGGGCCCGAACCGGCTGGTGGCGTCCGGGGGGACGGTGAGGGTGGTGCGCGCGTAGCCGGCCACGGCGCCCTCCCCGCCGGACATCCGGAGCCGGACCGGGACGGGGTCGGGCGTGGTGTTCGCGATCTTGACGATCACCTCACCGGCGGCGCTGTCGCGGACGGCCGAGACGGCGAGGACCTCCGGGTCCGGCCGGACGTCCTCGACGTCGTGGACCAGCTCGCCGTCGCGGTAGCAGCGGATGCGCCGACCGTCGACCTCGACCCGCAGGTCGTACCAGCGGCCGCTCTCGACCCCCGCGGGCAGGCGGTCGCTGAGGTCATCCGGTACGTCGTCGTCCACGCGCTGGAGCCACGTCGACTGGTTGTCCCAGCCGCCGAGCGTCCACTGGCACCGGTTCCCGGGCGACGTCCCGGCGAAGCCCAGCACGAAGCCCTCGGCGCCGCCCGTCTTCCTCGCCCGTACGGACAACGCGTACGACCGTCCGTCCACCGCCTCCACCGCGTCCGGCAGGACCAGCCTGGCGTCCGTGCCGCCCGCCGCCTGCCGGACCAGGCCCCGGCCGTCCGTGATCCAGGTGCCGGACTCGGCGTGCCAGGCGCCGAAGTCCGGGGCGGGCACGGGCTCGGCGTCCAGCGGGCCGAGGAACACGTCGGTGAATTCGGCACGCGTGCCGGAGCCGGTGCCGAGGTGGACGGTGTGCCGGGGATTCCGCGGGACGGACGGTGCCTGGGGTGCCCCGGTGACGGTGACGGGCAGGGCGGTGTCGCCCGAGTTGACCGAGTGCATCCGCTGCACGTGGTAGTTGAGGGTGGGCCAGACGTGCGTGTTGTCGAAGTAGATCAGGTCGGGCAGCCACTGGATGTGGTCGCGTTTGGCGAGCAGCGGGGCGTAGGAGGCCAGCCGGACGACATCGCCGTTGCGCTCCATGGCGATCATGTAGGCCGCCTCCGCGACGGCGCTGCGGCCGTCGTTGCGCCAGCTGCCGTACTCGCCGATGTACAGGTGGGGGCCCTCGCGGTCCATCGCGTCGAAGCGGCGGGTGTTCTCCAGCAGCCAGCGCGGGGATTTGTAGGAGTGCTCGTCGACGACCGGGAGGTCTCTCTCGCGGGCGAACGCCCAGCCCTTCTCCCAGTCCTCCCCGAAGGTGGCCGGGCCGAGGGTGCCGATGACCGTGATCTCGGGGTGGCGTTCCCGCAGGGCGTCGTGGATGCGGGAGAAGCGGTCGCGGAAGGCGTCGGTGATGGTGTCCTCGTTGCCGACGCCCAGGTATTCGAGGCCGAAGGGCTCGGGGTGCCCGGCGGCGGCGCGCAACGCGCCCCAGCGCGAGTCGGCGGGGCCGTTGGCCCACTCCACCAGGGCCAGCACCTCGGCGATGTAGCCGGGCATCTCCTCCTCGGGGAGCCCGGCCTGACCGGTCCCCGCGCTGTTCTGGCAGCAGACCCCGGCCGGGACGACGGGCAGCGGCTTGGCGCCGATGTCCTCGCAGAACTGGAAGTACTCGTGGTAGCCGAGGCCCATCGACTGGTGGTAGTGCCAGATGTTGAACTGCTGACGGCGCTCGTGCAGCGGCCCGATCGTCTCGGACCAGCGGTACATGTTGCCGAGCCCCTGCCCGTGGGCGAGGCAGCCGCCGGGGAAGCGGACGAACTTCGGCTTCAGGTCGGCGATCGCCTGCGCCAGGTCGGCGCGCAGGCCGCCGGGCCGGCCCCGGAAGGTGGCCTGCGGGAAGAGCGAGACCAGGTCCAGGTGGACGGTGCCGGCGCCGGTCGCCGCGAGGGTGAACCGGGCGTCGGGATCGGTCGCTTCACAGGAGATGACCGCCGCGTGCCGCTGCCAGGATCCGCCCGCCGGCCCCAGCTCGGCCTGGCCGTGGATCCGTTCCCCGTCCCGGCTCTCGATGCGCGCCACCAGCCGGTTCGCGGTGCCGTCGGCGAGGCGGGCGAAGAGGCTGACGTCGTAGGTCTCCCCCGCCCGGACGGGGATGCCGTCGAAGCCTTCGTTGCGCAGCCCCGCCCCGAGCCCCTGCGCGCCGGCGGCGGTGGTGCGCAGGACCGCGTGGTGCGGGTTGGCCGGGTGCAGCGGTGCGTCGGTGGACACGGTGACCGTTCCGGCGGCGCCGTCCCGCTCCAGCAGCTCCCACGCGGTGAGGGCGTGCCAGTCGGGGTGGTCGGCGGGACCGTACTCGAAGGAGCGGTTCTGTACGAGTTCGGCGTAGAGGCCTCCGTCCGCCGCGTAGTTGAGGTCCTCGAAGAACACGCCGAACAGGTCGGGCGAGATGGGGGTGCCGGGGGCCCGGGTGTCCACCTCGACCACCGTCTCGAGGGGACGTTCACTGTGGGACACGGATGTACTCCTGCTTCGGTGTGGTGGTGTGCGCGTGCCGTGGTGGGCGGCCCCGGGCCCGGGGCGCGGGGCCGCCCGGGGGTTACTTGGGGTACATCAGCGTGCCGAAGCCGAACTGGTCGTAGCCGCCGCTGTTGCCGCCGTAGTCGCCACCGCCGCCCTCGATGCCGACGAGGTCGCACATGGCCGCGATGTACTTGTCGTCCAGGCGCTTGATCCGGTTGTAGTGGTAGTGGAGCATGGCCCACACCGGGCGGATGGTTCCGCGGGCGTAGTCGTTGATGACGGTCTGCTCGTTGTACGCGCAGTTGTGGCCGCTGCCCCAGCTGTAGGTGGTGAACGGTACGTCCAGGCCGATGTTGTACTTGGCGACGTACTGGGCCCCCTTGAAGAACCGGTTGTCGTCATAGCCGTACAGGTCGACGCCCTGGTTCCAGGCCATCTCGCAGACCACGCCCATCTGGCCGATCCCCATGACGCTGTGGGCCTGGTCGCGGCCGGCCTCCTGCCACTGGCCGAGGGCGTAGCCGTCGTCGTCGGTGTGCAGGAACGGGACGGCGTGGCCGATGGCGCCGTTGCCCGCGCCGCTCTTGGCGTAGGTGACGGCCTCGTCGAACATGGCGCCGTCCTCGCAGAGGATGGCGATGGCCATGAGGGAGGCCAGGTTGCACAGGTCCCAGTTGGCCCAGTAGTGGGTGATGCAGGTGTTGTTGTGGTACGTCAGGAAGCCGTGGTTCCACGGGTAGAACACGTTCCGCATCATCTGCTGGAAGGCCTCGAGGTCGAAGCCGTCGTAGTCCCGGAGCAGTTCTCCCACGTTGGCGAACTGCCAGCCCTGGAGGCCGGCGAGCAGGCAGGCGTCCGTGGGCCCGTCGAGCGCCGTCAGGGTGCCCGACCAGGCGTTGCAGATGGCGGCCGCGCAGTCGGCGTGGGCCGTGTCGCCGCTGATCAGCCAGCGCAGGGTGTTCTGGTAGGCGGCGGCGATGTCGTTGTAGAGGAGCGTGTAGTTGTTCGAGGTCCCCGCCCCGCGGTAGACGGTGGCCTGCGGGCGGGCCGTCCAGGTGGGCGCGGAGTGGGCGTTGGCGGTCAGCACCTGCCAGGTCGAGTACCACGGGTCGACGCCCGCGGCCACCTTGACCCTGGCCCGGTTGATGTCGCCGGGATGGTGTATCCCGCCGGGGTGGTTCCAGACGGTCGGCGCGGCGGCGGCGGACCGGGCGGTGAGCGCGCCGCACGCCCCGACGGCGGCGAGCCCGCCGACGGCGCGCAGCACTCCGCGTCGGCTCGGCTCGGCCCGATGGGACGACGGTGTGGCGGAGGTGGGTGGGGGGAAGTCGTTGCGGCTCATCGGATGTGCGTCTCCAATCAGGCGGAGGCCGGCGAGATCCGGCCGGGGTCGATGCTCACCTCGTCGAACTCGGTGGTGCCGAGGGCCAGGGGGTTGCGGGAGCAGACCACGAGGCCCACATGGAAGGCGGCGTCACCGAAGCCGGGGATCTCGCCGGAGGCGAGGTCGGTCCAGGTGGCGCCGTCGTCGGAGGAGACGGCCGCGGCGAAGGCGGTCCCGGTACGCCTCAGCCGCAGCAGCAGGGGCAGCCGGACGGCCGCGGTGCCGGAGAAGGCGGAGGCGCCGGCCACGGTCCTGCGCAGCATCAGCTGCGCGCTGGTTCCGCCGGTCACGATCACCCCGGCCGCCTGGTCGAACGGCGACAGGGACTTGGCCATCAGCAGGCCCACCCGGTCGGCGGTGGCTCCGGTACGGGAGACCAGCCGGGCGGTGACCGTGCAGTCGCCGGTGACGGGCTGCCGCACGAACTGCCCGGTCATCCCCTGGTTGTTGACCGTCAGGTCGACGCCCGCGCCCCGGACCTCGAAGGTCCCGCCGTCGTACGACGTACTGCCCGGCGTACGGATCGCGACCACGCCGAGCGTCCCGTGGGCGCGGTCGTCGAGGATCACATCGCCGAGGTCGCCGTAGGTCCAGGGGGCGGGCGGGGGTGTGCCGACGGTGAGGGCGAGGGTGGCGGTGCCGTCGCCGGCCGCGTTGCCCGCGGTGGTGGTGACGGTGAACTCGCCGGTCTCGCGGGGCGTTCCGGAGATCAGGCCGGTGCGCCTGTCGACGCGCAGGCCGCCGGGCAGACCGTCGGCGGTGAACCGTATGGGCTCGTGCGAGGCCCTCAGGAGGTGCCGGAACTCGACGCCCTGGTTGGCGAAGGCCCGCGCGGCCGAGGTCAGTTGGGGTATGGAGGGCGTCGGCATCACCGCGGCGACCGGCTCCGACCGCGGGCCGCGCCCGGAGGTGTTGGCCTTCGCGACGGCGTAGTGGTACGTCGTCCCGGGCCTGCCGGTCGCGTCCGCGTACCGGATGCGGGTGCCGAAGCCGACCGGGCCGACGCCCGTCGCGACGGTGACATACGGGCCGTCGGCGTCGGTGGCACGCACCACCTTGTAGCGGGCGGACGGGTCCGGGTCGGTCCAGGCCAGCTCCACCGCGTCGGCTCCGCTCGCCGCCCTCAGGTCGCCCGCGGTGCGGGTGGGCCCGGGCACGGACCAGACCTCACCGGCGGTGGCGGAGACCACGGTGACGTCGTCGAAGGCGCCGGTGCCGGTCTCGGCGTAGGCCTCGTCGACGCCGAGGCAGGAGGTGAGCAGCAGGCCCGCGTAGGCGGTGTGTCCCAGCCCGACCTCGCTGGAGCCGACTTCGGTCCAGCGGACGCCGTCCGGGGAGATCGCGCCCGTGCAGCGGCGGCCCTTGCGGGCGACGCGGACCCAGTACGGCGCCCGCAGCCGGTAGCCGTCGCCCGCGCCCTCGACGTACGGGGCCCGGAGCGGGGTCGCCGACTCCGGGAGGGTGCCGAGGCCGGAGATCGGGAAGGCCGCGTTCACGGTGATCGCGTCCTGCTGGGCGGGCGGGACGGGCGTGCTGCCGGTGGCCGAGACCTCGGCGCCCGCCGTCGGCCGCACGGTCCACACCCCGCTCCAGGTGTGCAGCGGCAGCCCCTGGATCAGCATGGCGGCGTGTGCCGCGTCGGCGTCCAGGGAGTCGCGGAGGGTGACGCCGATCTTCGAGTACTGGGAGCTGAGCGGCCACACGATCCGTGCGGTGACCGCGCCGTCGCCGCGCAGGGGCAGATACGCGAGGCGGTGGGTGTCGGCGGTGCCGCTCGCCTCCAGGACGAAGCGCTCGCCGTCGAAGGCGGCGGAACCGGGGGTCTTCACCTCCCCGATGTCCCGGGTCGACCAGGGCTCCGGAAGCCCGGCGGTGGCGGCCACGGGACTCGACGTACGGCTCGTGCCCCGGGAGTTGGTGGCGGTGACGGTGTAGTGGTACGTCCGGCCCCGGTGCGTGTGGCTGTCCCGGTACGCCGGCTTGTCGAGGCCGGTGGCGATCTCCTCGTACGGCCCCTCGGACCGCGCTCCACGACGGACGGTGTAACCGGTGGCCCACGCCGAGGGCAGCCAGCTCACGGTGGCCCCGGTGGGGTCGCCGACCGCCGTGGCCCCCGCCGGTGCCGTGGGCACGCCCGGTGGCGGGGCCGTGGCGCCCGCGTAGGCGAAGGTGCCCCAGCCGGGCAGGTCGTCGTTGGCGCCCTCGACGACGCGGGCGCCGCCCGCACCGCGGAAGACGGCCGCCCTCGTGTCCGGGGTGTCCAGGCCCCGCACCCCGGCGTAGTGGGCGTAGGCCATCTCGTAGACCGGGGGGAGGTTGCCGCGGGCGGTCGCGGACACCGTCTTCTTGATGTACTTGCCGGTGCGGTCGAGGTCGGGGGTGAAGGGGACGTCGCCGCCGAGGTTGTAGCGGGCGGCGTACTCGAAGTTGGCGAGGATGCGGTTGCCGTCGAAGGCCCACAGGTCGACGCCCTGGTTCCAGGCGACCTGGGCGATGTCGCCGGTCAGGCCGACGGCGAGCTGTTCGTGGCCCTGGTCGCGGCCGGACTCCTGGCCCTGGCCGGCGTCGGTGACGACGCGGTGGGCGACGCCGCCGTTGCCCGGGCCGGCCGCGGCGAACCGCAGCGCGTCCTCGAAGAGGGCGGGCTCCCCGCAGAACACGCCGATGGCCAGGACCGACTGGAGGGCCGCCAGGTCCCAGTTGCCGTTGGCGTACAGCGTGTAGCCCGACACCGCCGGATACCAGACGTCCAGGAAGGACCGCTCGCAGCGGGCGATGTTTGCCTCCGCCCAGCCGTCGTAGCCGGTGTGCCGCAGCAGTTCGGCCGCGTTGACGAACTTGAACGCCTGGAGCCCCGCGCCGAGCGGCCCGTCCGCGCCGGTGACCATGGTGAGCGAGGCCGACCATGCGTCGAGGATGTCGCGGGCCTTGTCGGCGTTGGCCCGATTGCCGGTGACGGCCCACATGAGGGCGTTCTGGTAGGCGGCGGCCGAGTCGGCGACGGCCTGGGTCATGAAGTTGGCCGGGCCGCGGCCCCAGGAGGTGATCTGGCCCGTGTTCTGGATGACGTACGTCGGCCGGGAGCGGGCGTGCGCGGCGAACGCGAGGTAGCCGTCGTGGACGGGCGACTCCTCGGCGGCGACCGCGGCCCTCATCCGGGCCAGATCGCCGGCGCTGTGCAGCAGCCCGGGATGGGTGAAGTCTCTGCTGCCGGCGCCATCCTGGGCGGCCGCCCGCGCGGCGCCGGGCACGAGCGTGCCGCTCGCGCCCGCCGCCAGCAGCAGGGCCGCCGTGCCACCGAGGAAGCCCCGGCGGCTCGTCGGGGAGGCGGTCATGACGCGGCCGCCGCCTGCGCCTCGGCGGTGGTCAGGAACCTCATGTTGATCACGTGCTCGTTCGCGTGCCACTGCACGGTGTCGGTGGTGTAGTACCAGGTGGGCTTGCGCATCGTGTCGGCGATGACCACGCCGTTGACCACGAGGTTCTCGAAGGTGACGTTCTTGATGGCGTGATCGGCGTCGTAGCCGAGGAACAGCGACGGGTTGGCGTTCTCGCCCGTGTAGGTGAGGTTCTTGATGTAGACGTCCTCGATGCCGCGGCCGACCGAGGTGTTGTACTTCGCGTTGTACATGACCCTGAAGTTGAGGACCTGGCCCCAGCGGAAGTCCTCGATCCGCAGGTCCTCGACGCGGACGTTCCTGATCAGGTTGGAGTCCCCGGCGTTGAGGGAGATACAGCCCTGGTAGTTCATCTGGGGCTCGCGGTGGTCGAGGATGTCGACGTTTCTGATGACCAGGTTCTCGATCATCTCGGGGTTGTCGCTGTTGCCGTGTGTGCCGACGTTGACCGGGTGGGCGACATCGGCCCACAGGGTGCTGTTCTTGATGGTGATGTGGCGGGTGTCGCCGTAGAAGTCCCCGCGGTGGGCGTAGATGGAGAAGCAGTCGTCGGACGTGCGCGCGAAGCAGCCGTCGAAGGTGATGTTCCGGGAGCAGTAGACGGGGAAGCCGTCGCCCCACTGCCCCCATGTGAACACACGGGCCTTTGTGACGTGGACGTTCTCGGCCTCCCCGAAGCCCACGCCGCTGCCGAGCATGATGATGCCCTCGACCCGGCAGTTCTTGCTCCCCTCGATGTGTACGCCGCCGACCGTGGAGGTCGGGGCCAGCAGCACGCCATGCCCCTTGACGGTCACCCGCTCGACGTCGAAGGCGTCGATCCGCGCCTTGAGGACGGCGCCGCCCGCCAGGTAGACGGTCTTGCCGCTGGGGACGGTGAGGATGTTGCCGGTGACCGTGTGCAGTCCGGGGCCGTAGTAGACGACGTCCGGGTCGTCGGCGGACGGGGCGTGCCGCTCGACGGGGTTGGTGATGACGTGCAGACAGTCGAAGACTTCGTCGTTGATCTGGACGACGACGTCCTTCGGCTCGTCGAGCGTGAAGCGCAGGGTGTCGCCGAGGAGGTCGGGCTTGATGCCGTACGAGTCGGGTCTCACCCGGGCCCTCTCGGTGCCGCCCTTGAGATAGGTGACCTCCAGCTCCACCGGGCCGCAGAAGTCGAAGTACACGAGCGACGAGCCCCAGACCTTGCCGGAGCCGGTGGTGGGGTTGATCTCCTTCGTGCCCACCCCGTAGACGCCGAGGGTCTGCCAGTCGCCGTCGGGCGCGGTGCGCACGCGCACCTTGAAACCGGCGCTGGTCCCCACCCCGGACGGCACCGGGTAGGTGACGAGCTGGGGCGCGGGGGTGTCGGCCGTCTCATCGGCCCGGGCCGGTGTGGCCGTCAGGCTGGTGAGTCCTGCCGCGAGCGCCGTGGCACCGGCTGCCTGGAGGGCGGTGCGTCGGGACGGGGACGAGGCCATGCGTGACTCCTTGCGGGTGCTTGCGGGTGCTTGCGGGTGCTTGCGGGTGCGGAAAGGGTGTGGACGGCCGCGGTGGACAGGTCAGCCCAGCGGAGCCCGTACGGTGAGGAAGGAGTGGGGCGGCAGCGTCAGGGACAGCCCCCGGTCGGTGACGGTCAGGCCGTGGAACGGCCGCGGGGCGACCGCCGCGAGGTCCTGCGGGGTGTTGTGCACCTGGAGCTTGTCGGCCGTCAGCAGACGGGCGACCGGTGCGCCCAAGGAGCCGCCGCGCAGGTCGAGCGTCACCTCGGCCGGCTCCTCGGCGTCCAGGTTGGTCAGGGAGACGAGCACCTGCCCGTCCTTGACGCTGGCGGAGGCGGACAGCGTGTCGAGCTCGGTGTCGCCCACCCGGCGGCGGGCGTCGTGCGCGCTCAGATGCACGGCCAGCGAGGTGGCGTCCTGATGGTCCTTGTTCATCTCGAACACGTGGTAGGTCGGGGTCAGGACCAGTGCGTCGCCGTCCGTGAGGACCATCGCCTGGAGGACGTTGACGGTCTGGGCGATGTTGGCCATGTGCAGGCGGGCCGCGTGCCGGTGGAAGATGTCGAAGTGGGTGCTCGCCACGAGCGCGTCGCGCAGGGTGTTCTGCTGGAACAGGAAGCCGGGGTCGGTGCCCGGTTCGACGTCCCACCAGGTGCCCCACTCGTCCAGGACGAGACCGACCGTGCGGCCGGGGTCGTATACGTCCATGACCGTGGAGTGGCCGGTCAGAATGCGGTCGATGCGGCGGGCCTGGACCATGGTGCGGTAGTAGTCGGCGGTGTCGAAGTCGGTGGCGCTGCCCTTCGCCTCCCAGGGGCCGGCGATCGTGTAGTAGTGCACCGACAGGCCCTGGAAGAAGTTCTTCGGGGTGGCCTCGCAGCCGAAGCAGCTGATCTGCCGCATCAGCGTCTCGGTCCACTTGTAGTCGTCGTCGGAGGCGCCGGAGGCGATGCGGTAGAGCTTGTTGTCCCCGTGGTCGCGGCAGTACGTGGCGTACTGGCGGGCCAGGTCGGCGGAGTACTCGGCGCGCATGTTGCCACCACAGCCCCAGGTCTCGTTGCCGATGCCCCAGAACTTCACGCGCCAGGGCTGGTCACGGCCGTTGGCCTTGCGCAGCCGCACCATGGGGCTGTCGCCGTCGCGGGTCAGATACTCGACCCACTCGCTCATCTCCTGGACGGTGCCGGAGCCGACGTTGCCGCTGATGTACGGCTCGGCGCCGAGCAGCTCGCACAGGGCCATGAACTCATGGGTGCCGAAGTGGTTGTTCTCCTCGATGTCGCCCCAGTGGGTGTTGACCATGCGGGGCCGCCGGTCCCGGGGGCCGATGCCGTCCTTCCAGTGGTACTCGTCGGCGAAACAGCCCCCGGGCCAGCGCAGATTGGGGATGTTCAGGGCGCGCAGGGCCTGGACGACGTCGAGGCGGATGCCTCCCTCGTTGGGTATCGGTGAGTCCTCCCCGACCCAGAAACCACCGTAGACGCAGCGGCCGAGGTGCTCGGCGAAGTGGCCGTAGAGATGGCGGCTGATCGTCGGGCCCTCGATGTCGAGGTTGATCACCGCGGTGGCGTTGGGCACGGACGTACTCCTGCGTGGGTGTCGTGATGCGTGAGCGTGCGATGGGCTGCTGAGCGTGCGATGGCTGCGGGGGCGCTGGGTCGCGGGGGCGCAAGCAGGGGTGGTGCGGCATTCCCCACCCATGGCTGCCTCGATCGAGGCGTCATGGTTGATTAACAACCGGTTTCTTGTAGCGATACAAAACGCTGCCACCGCAGCACCGGAGGAGTCAAGAGGGCTGCCTCAAGGTTGTTGCCGACGGGGGCGGCACGCCGCCAACCCCCGTGGTCATGGAGGTGTTCCGGCCTCTTGACACTGCCCGGCCGCGCCGCCTACCTTCGCCGAAGTCTTCCGCAACCGGTTCGGGCAGGCAGACGTTTCGGGGCGTGACGCCACACCGCCGAAGAACCGGATCACCGACGCTCGGCACCCACCGGTGCGGGCGATATCGCCATCCGCACGACCCATGGGCCGTCCACCGCGGCCGGGTGCGGAACAGCGCTCTCTCTCCTCTTCCCTTCCTCGTGCCGTCCTGCGCGGCAGCACCCGTTTCCCGCGCATCCCCGCACGCCTGCCGCACGAAAGGCCTCACCGTCATGCCTGTTTCAGCCAGAGCCTCTCTCGACCGGCGCCGTTTCCTCGCCGCCTCCGCCGGTGCCGCGCTCACCGCCGCCGCCCTGCCCGGCTGTGCCGCCTCCGTCGACTCCGGGGGCGGTTCCGGGGGCGGCGGGAAGACGCTCACCGTCATGACGCTGACGGACGAGTGGGACGCGAAGACGAAGAGGAGCATCGAGAAGACGCTGAATGTGACCCTGAGGGTCATCACCTACGACGTCACCAAGCTCAACGCCATGCTGGCCGGCAAGAACCCGCCGGACGTGGTCCGCGGCATCGGCGCGACGGACACGCCCTACTTCGCCGTCCGCGGACTGATGACCGACCTGGATCCGTACCTGGCCAAGAGCGAGGTGCTCAAGGCCTCCGACCTGGCCCCGGCCAACGACGTGTGGCGCTTCGACGGCAGGAAGCAGGGCGCGGGCCCCCGGTACGGCCTCGCCAGGGACTACTCGCAGGACTGCCTGTTCTGGTACCGCGCCGACCTGTTCGAGGAGGCCGGTCTTGACCTGCCCAGCGAGACCGAGCCGCTGTCCTGCGACGAGTGGCTGGACCTCGGCAAGCGGCTGACCACGCGCCGGCTCGGCAAGGTGAAGGTGTACGGCCTCAACGCCACCGGGATGGGGGTGTTCTCCCAGCTCATGTGGATGACGGCGTCGGCCGGCGGCAGCCTGTTCGCCCACGACATGGCCTCGGTGGACTTCTCCTCCCCCGAGGCGCGCAAAGCACTGACGTGGTACCTCGACTACGCGAGGGCCGACATCGGCCCGAACCTCGTCAACCCCAACCCGGACGGCTGGGACGGGCCCACCTACCAGGCGAACCGGATGGCGATGAGCTGCAACGGCCACTGGTTCGGCGGGACCATCGCCGGTGACGCCAGGCTGGCCAAGGTCTCCCGCCTCGCGCCCGCACCGCAGCTCGGCGGCCACCGCGTCAGCCCCTGCTTCGGCGGCACCGGCTTCTGGATCCCCAAGGACGCCAAGAACAAGGACGCGGCCTGGAAGCTCTTCGAGTGGTACTTCGCCGGCCGGCCCGCCAAGGACCGGGTGGACTACGGCTGGGGCATGCCGTCCCTGAACTCGCTGCGCACGGAGCTGCCCGTGGACACCCCGCTCCAGAAGCAGGCCTACGCGGTCCAGGAGAAGGAGCTGCCGTACTTCTCGGTGCTGCCCGTCAGCCCGTACGCCCAGACGGACGCCCTGAACGCCGTGCTCAGCAAGGTGCTGCCCGGCGCGATCAAGTCCGGCACCTCGGCCGGGAAGATCGCCGACGCGCTGAACTCCCGGATGAACCAGCAGCTCGCGCGGGGCAAGGAGCTGGTGGGGTGAGCGCCGATCAGCTCACCGGACCGGAGGCGGCCTCGCCGGCGCGGGCGGCGATCCCCCGGCCGGGATCCCGCCGGGCACTCCGGCCCCGCTCGCCGCGGCTGCGACGGGCCGCCTCCTTCTACCTGTTCACCGGGCCGTGGCTGCTGGGCTTCCTGGGCCTGACAGTCTTCCCGCTGGGCTACGCGCTGTGGCTGAGCTTCACCAACTCCGACGGCCTGTCCCCCCACGCCCGTTTCGTGGGGCTGGACAACTACCGGGAGGTCTTCACCGACCCCGACACCCTCAGCTCCCTGGCCCGCACCGGGCTGTTCGCCGCGATCACGGTGCCACTGACGATCGTCGCGGGACTCTTCCTCGCGGTGCTGCTGAACCAGCCGATCCGTGGCCGCGGCCTGTTCCGCACCCTGCTCTACCTGCCCGCCGTCGTCCCGCCGGTCGGCGCCGCTCTCACCTTCAAGCTGATCTTCGACCGCGACTCCGGATCGGCCAACGGCCTGCTGGACCTCTTCGGCGTCAACGGCGTCGCCTGGCTGGCGGATCCCTACGCCCGCTATGTGCTGATCATGCTGACGGTGTGGGGTGCGGGCAACGTCATGATCATCTCGTTGGCGGGGCTACAGGACATCCCCAGGGAGCTGATCGACGCGGCGCGGGTGGACGGGGCGAGCCAGTGGCAGTCCTTCACCCGGATCATCCTGCCGCTCCTCTCCCCGGTGCTGTTCTTCCAGTTCGTCACCGGGATCATCGCCACGCTCCAGACCTTCGTCCCGCTCCTCATCTCCCTCGACCCCACCCCCAAGGGCGTCGGGGCGGTTCCCGAGAGCAACTACTTCATCATGATCGATGTCTTCTCCCAGTACTTCGCCAACGGCCGCTACGGCTATGCGTCCGCGCTGCTGTGGGTGCTCTTCGCGTTCATCATGACCGTCACCTTCCTGGTGTTCCGGATCAGCAAGGGCGCGGTCTTCTACTCCGTGGACCCCGAACAGGCGAAGTCCACGTCCCGGACGATCGGAGGCAAGTGATGGTCCTGGCCCGGCGCAAAGTCGTCTACCTCCTCCTGGTCGCCGCCCTGGTCTTCTTCCTCAGCCCCTTCGGCTGGCTGCTGATCACCTCGCTGAAGGCGCCCTCCGAACTGCGCGCCATCCCCATCCACTGGTGGCCGCACGACCCGTCCTGGGACAACTTCCGGCAGGCCCTGACCTTCTTCGACTACCTCGGTTACGCCCGTAACTCGCTGACGATCGCCGGTGTCTACTCCGTGCTGATCACCCTGGCCTCGGCCTGGGCCGGGTACGGCTTCGCCCGGCTGCACGCGCCGGGCAAGCGGTTCGTCTTCGGCCTCATGCTGTCGACGATGATGATGCCGCAGATCATCACCCTGATCCCGACCTACCTGCTGTTCGTCAAGGCCGGCCTGGTCAACACCTATGTCCCCTGGGTGCTGTGGGGCCTGTGCGGCGCACCGTACCTGATCTTCCTCTTCCGGCAGTTCTTCACCAACATGCCCAAGGAGCTGGAGGAGGCGGCGATCATCGACGGCTGCGGACAGATCCGCATCTTCTGGCGGATCTTCCTCCCCCAGTCCTGGCCCGTCGTCGCCACCAGCCTGATCCTCTCCTTCAGCTGGAGCTGGGGCGACTACGTGGCGCCCGCCCTCCTCCTGGACGACGACCGCACCACCCTCTCCATCAAGATCGCCACCGGCTATGTCAACGAGCACGGCAGCGGGCTCTTCAACCTCGTCGCGGCGGGCTCCGTGATGTACATCGTGCCCGTGCTGGTGCTCTTCCTGATCCTCCAGCGCGGCTTCGTCACGGGCACGGCCACCTCCGGCCTCAAGTGACCGGCCACCCCACGCGGACGCAAGCTAAGATGGACGTGTTTTCATGGGTGTTTCATTCAGGCTGACCCCGTGGTGGAAGGGAGCCGCACGTGAGCGACACCGAGCCGTCCGCGCCGACGACTCTCGCGGACAAGATCGACGCGCTGTTCCGCATCGTCCGGCGCCCCAACCGCGAACAGTTCAGCCACGAGGAGGTCGCGCGCGCCTGCCGGGAGGTCACCGGGGAGAGCTTCTCCACCACCTACCTGTGGCAGCTGCGCACGGGCCGCCGCGACAACCCCACCAAGCGGCACCTCGAAGCGCTCGCCCAGTTCTTCGACGTCCCGGTCGCGTACTTCTTCGACGACGACAAGGGAGCGGCCATCGCCAAGGAGCTGGAGCTGCTGGGAGCCCTGCGGGACGCCGGGGTCCGGAGCATGGCGCTGCGCGCGGTGAACCTCTCGCCGGAGGCGGTCAGCACGATCAGCGACATGATCGACGTCCTCGCCCGCCGTGAGGGCGCGGACCGCACCGAGGGCTGACCCGCGACAACGGCCACACAGCGACCGGGGGAAGAGGATGCGCGTGCGCAGCGGCCTGAGCAGCAAGGACCTGTGGCAACGATGTCGGCGTCTGGTGGACGACCTCGACCTGCCGACCCCGTTCGACACGGCCACGTTCATCGGCATGCTGGCACAGGCCCGGGGCCGGCCGATCGAGCTCGTACCGGTCGCGGCCCGCCCGCATCTTCCGTGCGGGCTGCTCGTCACCACCGACCGCGCCGACCGCATCCTCTTCCCCGCGGACACCACACCACTCCACCAGCAGCACATCCAGCTGCACGAGGTGGCCCACCTGCTGTGCGGCCATCACGAGACGTCTCCCGCGGTGTCCTCGGCCGTCGAGGTGTTACTGCCCCATCTGCCGCCTTCGCTGGTCCAGCGGGTTCTCGGACGCACCGTCTACAGCGAGCCGCAGGAGGAAGAGGCCGAGCTCGTGGCGTCGCTCATCCTGAGCCGTGCGGCTCAGCTCGACCGGGCCGGACACGCCAAGGCATCGTCGGCCGATCCGGAACAGGCCCGGCTGCACTCGCTGTTCGGCCCGCGCGGACAGCACCGGGACTCGCCCCGCAACGCGCACCGGCGGCGGCACCCGTGACCAACCTGACCGCGTCTCTCGCCGCCCTCGTCTTCCTGGTGTTCGCCGTGCACCGCCTCGTGACCACCCGCGGCGGGAGAGTGGATCCGGCCCACCGCGACGTGGCCGGGTTCGCGTTGTGTGCGGGAACGGCGATGCTGCTCAACGCCCCGGCGGTGATGGATTCGCTGGACCGGCTGCTTCCCTCGCCCGATGCCGAGCTGCTCCTCACGTACCAGCTGAACGTCGCCGCCGCCGCCTTCCTCGTACTGATCGCGCTGACCATCGATCCACCGGCGGCCGAACAGAAAGTCTTATGCCGCCGGCGCCGCATCCGCGCCGCCGTCCTCGTCCAGGCCGCGGCGGTGGGACTGTTCCTCGGCGCCGGCGTCACCACCGTCGGCGCGTCGGCGGTGGCCGCGCCCGGCCGCGGCTGGGTCCTCGCCTCGTACAACGTCCTCTTCGCCGGCTACTCCTGCTGGTGCCTGTACGTCCTCGCGCAAGCCGTGATCCGGCAGACGCGGCGCACGCCACCGGGCTCGCTGCGCACGGGCCTGAGGCTGGCCACGCTGGCCGCGGCCACCGCGGCGGTGTGGGCCCTGTGGACTCTGGACGACGCCGCCGCCAACCTCTCCCAGGGCAGCCAGGGCCTGGGCGAGGACGTCGTGTCCACGACGCTCGGCATGGTCACCGCCGTCCTCGCCACGGCCGGTGCCACGGCCACCCGATGGGGCGACCGGATCACCGCCCCGCTGCGCCGGCTGCGCGCCCGCCGCGCGCACAAGAACCTGGAACCGCTGTGGTCGGCGCTCTACGCCGAACTGCCCGAGATCGCGCTGGACCCGGACGCCGCCGTCCGGCGCCCCGGGCTGCGCCGGGCGGAGTTCGCCCTCTACCGCAGGGTCATCGAGATCCGGGACGGCAGCCTGGCCCTGAGGGCCTATCAGCAGGCGGAAGCACTCACCTGGGCCATGGAGGCGCTCGACCGCGCCGACCCGGCGGCGGCCGACCCCGAGGCCGTCCTCGAGGCCGCCGTCATCGCCGCGGCCCTGGAGAACAAGCGGGCCGGCCGCACGCACAGCGGCACACCGGACCAGCACCGCCGGACTCCGACGGCGCACCTGGAAACCACCGAGGACGAGGCGGCCTGGCTGGTTCGGGTCACTCGCGCGCTCGTCCGTTCCCGGGTGGTCGGCGACGTTCTCGACCGTATGCGCGACCACGTCGCGGCGGGAACCGAAAGCTCGGGTCGCGCCTGAGACGAGGGACATCCCCGATGTCCGCCGATGCGCCGTCAGCCAGAGTCGTTCGAGACGCCGTCAGTTGTGCACGTCCCGCGTGTTCCCTACTCCACTGCCCGCGTGACGGTCGTGGAGCAGTCCATGAACACGCTCAGATGACTGTTGCTGGTCGTGATGGTCATGGTCGTGGGCAACGCGTCCGCGACCTCGGTTTCCGCCGGCTCCAGGGACTGGAGGGCCAGAACTCTGCTCATGACTGTCTCCTTGTGGGTTGACCGGACGGCAGATTAGCTCATGTGAATGAGTTTTTGAAGGTCATTCATTTCAGTTGACATGGCGCATGCGGTTCGCCCATCGTGTGGTGCGTCAACCGGTGCGAGAAGAGCGGGCCCGACCGCTTCGCCGTACTGGACGGTCTCGTACGCGGCCCACTGGAGAGACGGATGAGGAAACCGTACGGATTCACTGTCGCCGACCCGGACTTCTACGCACCGCTGGAGAGCGCTCCCGCGCCCGGCTGGCTGTTCCGTCCGAGCCAGGTCCCGGACGGGTGGACGTCCAGCCAGGCAGGCGTGTGGACCATGTGGCTGCCCGAGGACGGCGCACTCGCCGACTGCGGCTGGAAGGTGCATGTCTCGGCCCGGCCCGACCGCCTCGACGAGGTCCTCGACATCGCCGCCGGCGTCCTCTTCGAACAGGGCACAGCCTTCAAGCACATCACCGCGGAGCTGTTCTACGAGTGGATGCACCAGAAACACGCGGCCCGTCCGCAGAGCGGCAAGTTCATCGCCGCCTATCCCCCGGATGTCGCGGCCTCACGCAAGGTGATGGAGGCGCTGAGCGAGGCGCTGAAGGATGAGGAGGGCCCGTACGTCCTCAGCGACCGGCGGTTCGGCGCATCCCGCACGGTGCACTACCGCTACGGGGCCTACCGGCGGTCCGAGCGGCTGAATCCGGACGGTACGCGCCTGCCGCTCGTCCGTGACGGCCACGGAAACCTGGTCGAGGACCAGCGTGGGGTGTCGTTCCACCTGCCGGCCGGCATAGAAGACCCCTTCGCGGAATCCGTTTCCGCCCCCTCCGAGGAACTGTCCTTCGGCGGGTTCACCTTCGAGGCCGTGCTCCGGCCCAGCAACGGCGGAGGCGCCTACCGGGGGCGCGAGAACAGCACCGGCCGCAGCGTGTTCATCAAGGAGGCACGGCCGCACACCGGCGTGAGTGCCGGCAACACCACCGCGCCCGAGCGGCTGCGGGCCGAGTGGGAGACCCTCAAGGCCCTGCACGCCGCCGCCCCCGGGCTCGCACCCGAACCGATCGCGTACTTCCGGGAGTGGGAGCACGAGTTCCTGGTCACGGAGTTCATCGAGGGCCGCACCCTGAACGCGTGGACTGTCGCCCACAACCCGAGCATCAGAACGGCACCGACGCACGACGACTTCGCCGACTACTTCGCCCGGTGCGAACGGGTCTTCACGGGGGCCCAAGAGGCCCTCGACAGGCTGCACTCCCTCGGCTTCGTATTCGTCGACGTCAGCCCCGGCAACGTGATGGCGACCGACGACGGCGCGGTCCGGCTGATCGACTTCGAGGCGGCAGCGCGCGTCGGCAGCGATTTCGCCCCCATGGGCACGCCCGGATTCAGCCCGCCCCGCAGCCTGACCGGCGCGGATCCCGAGATCTACGACCACTACGGGCTCAGCGGAATCGCCGAGTTCCTGATCTTCCCGCTGAACCTGGTCGCCCACCGCAACCCCGACGTTCTGACACATCTGCGTCATGGTATCGAGAAGACGGCGCCGGTACCGGACTCTCTGTGGACGCACGCCACCCGCTATCACACCCCGTCCGACAGCCCCTCGCTCCCCACGCCCGCGGACGTGGAAAGCGACCCGCTCACGCATCTGGCCGCACTGCGGGAAAGCACCGCGGACGCCCTCGTCGCGATGGCCGATCCGGCCCACTCGGAGCGCGTGTTCCCCACCGTCCCGGAGGGGTACCTGGCCAACACGCTGTGCGTGGCCTACGGCACGGCAGGTGTCCTGCACGCCCTGACCCGGGCCGGCCGGCCGCTGCCCGAGGGGGCGCTGGAACGGCTGCGGCGCGACGCGCTCTCGGCCGCACCGACTCTGCCACCCGGCCTGCACGTCGGCCTGTCGGGCATCGCGTGGGTCCTCGCGGACCACGGCCTGATCGAGGAAGCGGCCGACCTGCTGTCCACCGCCACCCCGCATCCCCTCGCCGCGCGGAGCGCCACCCTGTCCGAAGGCTCGGCCGGTATCGCGATGGCCCATCTCGCCCTGTACCGCCACACGGGCGACGAACGTCACCTCGACCGAGCCCTGGCCATCGCGGCCGCGCTGCCACCGGACAGCGAGCTCACCCCGTACCTCGGTCCCGACGACGCGGTCGGCCTCCTGCACGGTCGGAGCGGCATCGCCCTGATGTTGCAGCAACTCGCCCATGTCACCGGGGACAGCGGCCCGCTCGCGCGTGGCATGCGCCTGCTCCATGCGGAACTCGACCGTGCCTCCGACCCGCTCGCCCCCGACCTGTCCTTCCCGGTCTCCGCGGCCGACCGCCGCGCCATGCCGTACGTGTACAGCGGTACCGCCGGAGTCACCTTCGCGGTGTCCCGATACGCCGCCGCCGTGGATGACGAGCGGCTGGCCGGGGATCTGCCCCGGCTGCTCGCCCGGCTCGACTCGAGGTTCACCGCGATGCCCGGGCTGTACCAAGGGCTCTCGGGTCTCGGCCTGGTCCTGGCCGAGCACGCCCGTCTCACCGGCGACACCGAAGCCCGGGAGGCGGCCCTGCGCGTCGCACAGGCGTTGTACACACACGCCGTTCCGCACGCGGACGGTGTGCGGTTCCTGGGCGACCAGACGCTCCGGTTCAGCGCCGAACTCTGGAGCGGTTCCTCGGGGGTGCTGCTCTTCCTCAGCCAACTGCTCGATCCCGCCCCGGATCCCTTCTTCACCGTGGACGCGGTCCCCCGATGAGACCCCACAAGCTCCCGGCCGCGTCTGTTGTCGGCCGGGGTCACCAACAATCCGATCAGTGAAAGGAACACCACCATGCCTCAGATCCTGGAGCTTCAGGAGCTCGAGACCAGCCAGGGGCACGACGAGGACGGCGTCGAGGCCTGGAGCTCGCTCAGCGGCTTCGCCTGCGACAGCAACTTCAGCCTCATCGTCTGCTAGTAACGCCGGCCCGACAGCGTCGCACCATCGGTGGGGAGGTGTCAGGTGGCTGACACCTCCTCACCCCCGCCGAAGGAGTTCAGCCGTGGATCAGATTCTGAGACTTCAGGAGCTCACCTCCGACATCGAAGGCGCGGAGGAGGGCGCGGTGGAGATCAGCACGCCGAGCGTGATCCTCTGCAGCCCGCCGTCGTTCACCACCGCCCACTAGGGGGTCTCCGGCGGTCCTTCCACACTCCGCCGCAGGCGTCACAGCGCTCGCCTCATTAAGGAATACGCCATGCCGCAGGTTCTGCAACTTCAGGATCTCAACACCGACAACGGTCCGGACGAAGAAGGCCTCGTCGCCGCGAGCAGCATGAGCATCGCCCTCGGCTGCGAGAGCAACACGAGCGTCATCGTCTGCTGACAGCCCGCCGAACAGCCGACCAGCCCAGTGACGCACACCACCGCGTCGCTGGCTGTCGGTCCGCGTCGAGACTTCTCTGGCTGATCCCATGAACGATGTGACCGCCGTGCTGGACCAGGCCATCGCCGAGGCCTTCCGGCCGCGAACACCCGCGGTGTGCGAGATCCAGATAGCCGGCGAGCCGGGCAGCGGCCGGACACGGATGCTGGAGCAGCTGGCCGCACAGGCGCAGAAGCGCGGACTGGCTGTCGTGTGGAATCCGTCAGGCGCCCCGGCGAGCGCACGCCCCCTCGTCTGTCTCGACGACAACGGCTCGGCCGGCACCCTCCCCGTTTCGGTGCCGCTGGCCTCCGCCGTCGTCGCCCGCACCGTCCTGCCCGAACAGCCCGTCAGCGAGCGGGCGTACCGCATCGGGACCGCGCCGTTGACCCGGGAGCAGTTCGCCGGGCTGCTCGGCTCGGGGTTGTCCGTCGAGCGCCGGTGCCTGCTGTACGAGCTGACCCGCGGCCTTCCGGGCTGGCTGCCCACCCTGGCCCCGCTCAGCGACCTCGAACTGCGCGCACTGGCACGGACCGGCCTGTTCGCCGCCCCGCTTTCCCAGCACGCCCGGGAGCCCGCCTGGCTCGGCCCGGACGAACGTGAGCTCGCCCGGGCCGCGGCCGTACTGGGAGACCCCTTCGATGTGACGCTCGTCGCCACCGTCGCCCGCCGTGAGGTGGCCGCCGTGCTCCCGGCGCTGGACGCCCTCGTCGAGCGCGGCGTCATCAGCGCCCATATCGTCGGCACACCGCTGTTCCGCTTCCGCCACCCCCTGGTGCGAGCTGTCGTGTACGCCCGGATGCCGCCCGGCGCCCGGATCGCCGCGCACGCCCGGGCCGCCGAGGTGCTGGACGAGGCCGGTGCCGACCCCGTCGAACGGGCCGTTCATGTCACCCGGTCCGCCGCTCCCGGCGACCTGCCCGCGGTGCGGCTGCTCGCCGACGCGGCGGACCGCGCTCTCGGCTCGTCCCCCGAACGCGCCGTGGAATGGCTGCGCGCCGCGCGTCGGATCGCGCCGTTCGACGTGCCGTCCGCGCTGCGCCGTCGACTCGCGGTCTCCCTCTGGCAGGCGGCGGAGCACTCCGGGGATCATCGTGCGCGCCGTGAACTGCTGCCGGAACTCGGTGCTCTGGAGGACCCCACCGTCATGGCCGACCTCCGTGCCCGTCTGGCCATCGACCTGGGCAGGCATGACGAGGCACGCGAGCTCCTCGCCGGGGGCCTGCGGGCCGCTTCTGAGGACGAGGCCCCTCCCCTGCGGCTGCGGCTCGCTCTCATGGCTGCCGTCCGCGGTGAAATCCCCACCGTACGGCGGCTGCTGGCCGAGGACACGAGACCGGAGGCGGCGGCCGTGGTGGCGCTGGCCGGTGCCATGGCCGGTCACGCCACCACCTACCGTACGGGGGCGGCTGCCGCGGGGGCCTTCCTGCACGGTTTGGACGCCACGGCATTGGCGGAGCATTTGGAGACGGTCGTACGGCTGGGCTGGGCGGCGAACTTCGCCGAGGACTTCCCGGCCGCCGCCGGCCTCTTCGCCCGGGGGAGCCGGGCGGCGCGCCGGGCCGGACGGTCCGGGCTGCTGCCCCGGCTCCTGCTGGGGCACGGGTGGGCGCTGCTCGCCCTGGGGGGGCTGGAGGAGGCGCTGCGGACGGCGGAGGACTGCGAGACACGCGCGGGTACCCTGCACCGTCCCGACCTGGCCGGTCCGGCCCGTCTGCTGCGCTCGTCGGTCCTCGCGTGGCGCGACGGCCGCCGGGGGACGGCGACCGTGGCGATGGCATCGGCCATGCCCGCCCCCGAGCGGCTGTGGTGGGCCGTTGTGCCGCCCGAAGGCGTCCCCGGAGTGCCGGGCCGCGGCAACGACGTGCGCACCGAAAACGCACCCGGACGCGAGGCCCATGACCTGTGTGCCCGGGCGGATACCGCCGATGACGACGTCGCGCTGGGGCTGCTGAACGAGGCCGTGTCGGGTTTCGCCGGCCAGGGCATGGCTCTGTGGGAGTGCCGTACCCGCCTCCTGCTGTCCCGGCGGCTGGCCCGCGCCGGCCGGCTGCCGGAGGCCGCGGAGGAGGCGGGCCGCGCCAAGGCGCTGGCCGTCGCGACGAGGTCCGCGTGGCTCCGGCGTGCGGCCATCGACCAGCAGCGTGCGATCGGTGGGCGCCGGCCCCGGGCCGACACCGCCTTGACGTCCCCTTTGTCGGCCCGGGAGTCGGAGATCGTCGGGATGGTCCGGCTGGGCCTGCCGAACCGTGACATCGCGGACACGCTCGTCATCTCCGTGAAGACCGTCGAGGCGCATCTCACCCGTATCTTCCGCAAGACCGGCGTACGGTCCCGGACGGCCCTGGCCGCCGGGGCAGGCGAGAGCGCGGTGCTCAGGTGAGTCGCGGTGCCTGTGCCGTCCAGTGGCCGACGAGTGCCGCGTACGCCGGGCTGGTGGCGCCGAGTTCGGTGTGGCTGCCGAGAACGGGGTGTTCGCCGTCGAGGAGCAGGACGCGCCGGGCGCGGGCGGCGCTGGTCAGGCGGTGGGCGATCACGATGAGGGTGCCGGGGCGGGCCGCGAAGGCCGTTTCCGCCACGGCCTCGGCCGCCATGTCGAGGTGGCTGGTCGCCTCGTCCAGGACCACGACGGCGGCCGGTGAGGCGTACACGCGTACCAGCGCGATGAGTTGACGTTCCCCGCTGGAGAGCGTGCCGGCGGGATCGGTGATCTCGGCGTGGTATCCGCCGAGGCGGGTGATGAGTTCCCGCGCCCCGACCGCTTCCACGGCCCGGTCCAGCGCCTCCGTGCCCAGGTCGGGCGCGAGATAGCGGAGGTTGTCGGCGACGGTGCCAGGGAACACGTACGCCTCCTGGGGCAGCAGGGCCACCCGGCCCGCCTTCACGGGCCGCCCGGCCATGGTCACCGTGCCGTGGAGGGGTGTCTCGACGCCGGCGAGCAGTGCGGCGAGCGTCGACTTGCCGATGCCGCTGGGGCCGACGATCGCGAGATGGTCGCCGGACGGGACGGCGAGGTTCAGCTCGCGCAGCACCGGTTCGGCGTGCGGCCCGTAGGCGAAGGTCAGGTTGTGGACCTCCAGGTCCCCTTCCCGCGGCTCCTCGGCCGCCGCAAGGGGTCCGGGCTCGTCCGGGGTGTCCGAGGCCGCGGCCAGTCGGGCGGTCAGGACGCGCAGTTGGCTCCAGTAGCCGGCGACCGAGCCGGTCATCAGCTCGAGTGCGGGGATCAGGTACATCGTGACGTACATGACGGCGCCGACGACCGCGCCCGCCGACATCCCACCGCGCTGTACCAGGGCCGGTCCGGTCAGCAGCATCAGCAGGACGGGCAGGTGGCCGCCGAGGAGGATGACCGGCGTGCGGACGGCGCCGGCCCGTGCCACCGCCGAGGTGGCCGTCACAGAGGCGTCCGCCGCGCGCTCGACGTCACGGGCCGCCCGTTCCTCCGCGCCCAGTGCGGTGATGTCCCGCCCGGCGGCGAGAACCGCCCCGGTGACGGCGGCCACCTCTTCCTCGGCGGCCAGATAGAGCTGTCGGCGGCGGGTGACCGCGCGCATGCTCACCAGGAACACGGCGACGGCCGCCGCGAGGGGCACCCCGACCACGACGGCCAGCAGCGGATCCAGCACGGCCAGGCCGGTGAGCGCCGCGATCAGCGTCACGGCCAGCGGCCGGGCCGTGCGCAGCAGGGCACCGACGATGCCGCGCACCGCGTCGACCTGGCTGGTCAGCCGTGACACATCGGTCGCGTCGGCGGCGCGGACGCGGTGAACGGCGGCATACAGCGTGCCGTGCACGAGCCGCCGTACGAGTTCGTCGCGCAGCGGTTCGACGATGTGGGCCAGCGGGTCGAAGGCGGCGCGTTCGGCCACGGCCCGGACGGTGTGGAGCACGCCCAGCAGGGCCAGCCAGGCGAGGCCCGTGGCCGGGCGTCCGTCCAGGAACCCCTGGTCCAGGGCGCGCGCCAGCACCCAGCCGGAGGCCAGCGCCGGCGCCGCCTCCACGGCCGACCAGGCGGCGAGGCGCAGCGCCGGGGAGCCGGTGTCACGCAGTGCGGAGCGCAGCAGGCGCAGCCCGGGACGCCAGTCGGCGATCTCGGTCACGACGGATCCTCCTCGGCGATGGCGAACACCGCCCGGTAGGCGGGGTCCGGCCAGAGTTCGGTGTGCGGGGCCACCGCGCGGACACGGCCGTCCGCGAGCCATACGACCAGGTCGCAGCGGGCGGCGGTGGTGACGCGGTGGGCCACGACGAGTCTCGTCCGGCCGGCCAGGGCGTTGGTGACGGCCGCGCTGACCTCGGCCTCGGTGACGGTGTCGAGGCCGGAGGTGGCGTCGTCGAGGACGTAGACGAGCGCGTCGCGGGTCAGGGTCCGGGCGAGGCCGACGCGTTGCCGTTCACCGCCGGACATGGGGGCGGATGCCAGCGGGGTGTCGTAACCGTCGGGCAGGCGCCGGATGAAGCCGTCCGCGCGCGCGACCTGGGCGGCCCGTTCCACTGCCGCACGGGAGGTGTCCGGGCGGCCGTAGGCGATGGTGTCGTGCAGCGTGGTTCCGATGAGTTCCGGGCGTTCGAAGGCGTAGGCGACGGCGTGGCGCAGTTCGGCGGCCGTCAGCTCGCGCACCCGGATGCCGTCGAGGAGCACATCGCCCTCGTCCGGTTCGGTGAGCCGGCCGGGCAGGCCGGCGAGCAGGCTCTTGCCGGAGGCTGTGCGGCCCACGAGTGCGGCCGAGACGCCGGCCGGGATGTCGAGGTCGATGCCGTCCAGCAGGACCTCGTCGTCCCGACGCACGGTGACCTTGCGCAGGCTCAGCGCGCCCTGGGCGGCGGTCGGGGCCGCGGCCTTCCCCCGGCCGTAGGCCTGGGGTGGGGTGGCGAGTGCGGCGGCCAAGCGGCGTGCGGCGGCGCTGGCCTGGGCCAGCATCAGCTGCGTGTCGATCTGCTGGAGTGCCTGGAAGGCGAGTTGGAGGTAGCCGGTGACGGCGAGCAGCTGTGCGGGGGACAACCGGCCCTGGGTGACGCCGAGTCCGGCGACCGCCAGGACGAGGGCCTCGGTCAGCGACAGCAGGAGGCCGAACTGCCAGACGGTGCCCCGCTGTAGTCGCCACATCCGCCACCCCGCGGCCGACAGGTCCGGCAGTGGCCGCAGCACACGCGCCCGTTCCGCGTCGATTGTGTCGGATGCGCGTATGGTCCGGGCGCCGGAGAGCGCCGTGAGGAGCCGGTTGGCGATCTCGGCCTGCGCGGCCAGGTACGCGGAGTGGGTCCGTGTGACCCGGCCGATGAACCGGCGGGCGATGACGACCGTGATCGGGGCCGCCAGGCTGAAGGCGAGGGCGGAGCGCCAGTCCGTGGTCCACAGCCAGGCGAGTGCGGCGAGCGAACCGGTCAGTGTCACCGCCGACTGCGCGAGAGCCATCGGCAGCATGCCGGCCTGGGCGGCCGCCTGGGTGATCTGGGTGACGGACTCGCCGTGCGGCTGGGGCTGTCCGGCTCCGAGGCCGATGAGATGCCGGGCCAGGCGCATGCGCAGCCGTCGGGCGCCGCGTGCGGCGCCGGAGGCGCCCAGCGGCATCATGACCGTCTCGCAGAGAGCGCCGAGCGTCACCACCGCCGCCCAGCGCGTCGCGGGGCCGGGGTCGCTCGAGCCGTGCAGGACCCCGTTGACCGCGACCGCGAGCAGGGCGGGCGCGGCGAGGGCGGTGGCGCTGCGCACCAGCATGAGTACGGCGAGGAGCGTGAGCCGGCCTCGTGTCTCGCGGGCGGCATCCCACAGCAGGGAACGGCCGGACGGGATGGCCGCGGCGGCGAGAACCTCAGGCAACGGGCTGCTTCTTCGCATCGACGGCGCTGTTGCGCCCCCGCTTGCCCAGCACGCGGGCGGCGGTGTTCAGGATCGCCGGCAGGCCGGGCATACCGGACGGGCTGACGGTGCCGCGGTGGGCCGAGACCGCGGGGCTCATGGGCACCACGTGGTAGCCGTCCTCCTTCAGAAGCCGCAGATTGCGCTGCACGGCCGGCCGGGCCAGGGCGTTCTCCGGAATGCTCGGTGCGATCAGTACCGGTGCGCTCGTGCACAGAACGGTGGTCAGGGCGAGGCTGTCGGCCATGCCGGCCGCACACTTCGCGACGAAGTTGGTGGTGGCCGGGGCGGCGATCACGAGGTCCGGCCACTCGGCCAGCTCCTGGTGGGGTACGACGCCCCGCTCGGTGGACCAGCCAGGGCCTTCGACGGGGGCCTGTGTCACGGCGGCCAGCGCGCTCCTGGACACGAGCCGGTCGGCCGAATAGGTGAGGCAGACGCGGACGGACCAGCCGTACCGGAACCGCAGGGCCATGGCCCATTCGGGAAGGGCGGTGACGCCGATGGCGCCGGAGGACACGAACAGCACGCGTCCCCGCTCCAGCGTCACTCCGGGCAGCCCCCGCCCGGGGGCGGGGCGTCCGGAGGACGGCTGCGTCACGGCCTCGTCCTGCGGTTCCGGCACGGTGGTTCCTCTCGGTCGGCCATGTAGTCGGCCATGGATACGGACGTCAGGTCAGTTGGTCACCGGGCAGGTGACGCCGCAGGTGGCTCCGGTGTCGCAGGTGATCCCCCCGCAGGTCGTGGGCACGCCCTCCACCTGGCCCGGAGCGGGCAGGAGCTGGAGCGCGTCGGGATCGAATTCCATGTCGTCGCCTTTCCGCAGTGGTTGTCCCAAGGCCATGCCGGCCTTCCGATCGGACGCCGGGACATGTCAGCCGGACGTCTGGGTGCAGGTGCCGCCCTGGTGGCACGTGTCGGCACAGGTGGCGGTGCAGACGGCGGCGGTCTCCTCTCCCGAGAGGAGTTGGAGCGCGTCGATGTCGATGTCGATGTCCATGTGCGAGACCTTTCGGAGGTGAACTTGAGCGGTGTTCCGGTGCGGCTCGGTGCGTCACGCGTCCGTACGCCCGCAGGTGCCGTCGCAGGTGAAGCCGTTGCAGCTGCCGAGGCAGGTGAACCAGCAGATGGCGGCGGTCTCCGCGGCGGGGAGGAGCTGCAACGCGTCGAGATCGATGTCCATGTCTCTTCCTCTGTCTCTCGTCAGTCTCTTGTCGGTCTCTTGTCGATCGTCGGAGTGGGTGTGATCACCGAGGTCAGGACCACGGCATCCAGGGGCGAGGGCCGCCGTGTGCGAGCCTCAGCAGGAACTGGACCGGGCCGCCCAGGCCGGTCTGGTAGTCGGCCCGGAGCGTGGAGCCCGTCTCGTCGGGAATGACGAGCAGGCCGTCCCGAACGGTGTGCCGTTGGTACAGCACACCGGCCAGGTCCTCGGCCCAGCGGCGGTACGGTCCGTCAGGGACCGCCTCCGCGAGGTCGAGCAGGAATTCGCCGTCGCCGGCCAGCCCGTGGCAGGCGGCGGTGGGCGAGGACCAGCGGACCCGATGGACGGCCGTGGCCGCCTCCTTCGCCAGTTCCAGGCAGGCGTCGTCGCCGGTGGCCTGCGCCAGGCTCAGCAGGAACGTGCCGACACCCGAGGAACCGCTGCACCAGTGGTAGAGCAGCCCCGTGCCGGGCTCCTGCGCCGCGTCGGAGCGCCAGCGGGCGCCCCAGGGACCGCGTTCCGCCTCGGCCACCAGGGTCTGCCCCGCGGCGGTGGCGAGGTCGGCGTACCGCTGGTCTCCGGTCTCGTGCGCCGCGTGCAGCAGGAAGGCCCCGATGCCGGCCACACCGTGGGCGAAGCCGAGGTGGCGGGCACCGGCGAGTGCGGAGTCGAAGCCGTCCGGTACGGGCCACACAACCCCCCGTGCCGTGGTCTCCGCGACCGCCACCAGACGGTCCGCGCACTCCACCGCACGCTCCAGGAACTCCTCCCGCCCGGTGCGGTACCGGAAGCGCAGCTGGGCGAGACCGGCTCCGGCGACCCCGTGGCACACGTCCGGGTTGGGCCAGGACACGGGGACGGACAGGGCGAGTTCGGCGGCGCGGTCGGCGAGGCCGGTGTCGCCGAGATGGCGAGCGGCGTCGTACAGCGCCCAGGCGACACCCGAGCGGCCGAAGTAGAGGCCGGGAAGGACGCGGGGCACATCAATGCTTCTGGCATCGATCCATTCGGCGACCCGCGCGACCGCGTCCCGCAGGTCGCCCCGGTCCAGCAGTTCGCCGGCGCGGACGAGGGTCCCCAGGACACCCGCCGCCCCGTGCTGGACGGCGCACGGGTCGGCCTTGTCGCCGAACGGCCCGGCAGGCCACAGCCGCTTCGGCCCGTCGGCCGGGTCCGCCATGGTGCGCAGCACGTACGTCAGCCCGTCGTCGACGAGCCGCAGCCACTCGGCCCGCGCCGCCGGCCGCGTGCCGGGTTCGCGGACGGTCCCTGGCTCGCACCCTGGCTCGCCCAGGCCGTCCAGGAAGTCCTGGACGCGCCGCACGCTCCAGCGCCGGGCCGGGTCTTCCCGCGTGAGGCCGACCACGGCAGGCGCCAGCAGCCGCGCCGCGGGGCGCTCCGCGGTGACCGCCTCCAGCAGCGAGCGGATCCGTTCGCTGTGCGTGCGGAGATCTGGTTCGTCCGCGGCGAAGACGGGTGCGACACCGGTGGCCACGTAGCACAGCACCGTGCCGAGCGAGTAGAGATCCGACTCCGGGCCGAAGGCGGGACCGTACCGCGGCCCGGCGAACTGCTCCGGGGAGGCGAAGCCGGGAGTCATCGCTCGCGTGATCCACGTTCCGGGAGCGGTGCCCCACTCGGGATCGATCAGCACCAGCCGCCGCTCGGGAGTGACCATCACGTTGTTGGGCGTGAAGTCCTGGTAGACGAGACCCCGCCGGTGCACCTCGGCGAGCAGCCGGGTCAGGTCCGCCGCGAGCGCGACGGCCTCGGCGGGGACCATTCCGCTGTCGTCCGGCGCCTCCACCCCGCGCGTGCGGACCCACTGCGCGAGCGGCTCCCCCGCGACCAGGCCCTCGACAAGGAACGCGTGGCCGTCCTGGTCGAACTCGTGCACCAACTCGGGGCACACGCTCGCCAGTTCCGACAGGTTGCGGGCCTCACGGCGCAGCAGCACCCGGGCGTCCTCCCCGGTCAGGCCGCCGCCCACGTGAGCTCTCGCCTGCTTGACGACCACCTCGCGCCCGGTTTTGCGGTCCAGCGCCCGGTAGACACCACCGCGCGCGGAGTGGCGGATCGCCTCGCGCACCTCGAACCGGTCGTCCAGCAGCACCGGCCCGGGCACGGCCGGAGGCTTCGCCGCCCGCCCCGGCGGCCCGGCGAACGGCAGAGCCGCCCACTCGGGGGGAGCGAACCACGCCTTGCGATGGTCGGTCACCAAGGTGCCGTCGGGCGCCTCGATCCGCGCCTCGTACGAGCCGTCGTCGGTCAGGACCGGCTTCCCGCGGAACGCCCCGTACCGGTAATGGACCAGGCTGCCCTTGCGGTACGGACGATCAGAGAGGATCGCCGGCCCCGGCAGGCCGGCCGTAGCCGCGTCGAGTTCCCCGGCCAGCGACCTGAACTGATCGTCGTCGCGGGGATACGCGGTGATGATCTTGCCGCACTGAGCACGGTCGTAACCGGCCGACGTCATCTCATCGACAAGCCGCAGGCTGCCCGCGAACTTGAAGGAGCAGCCCGCGGCGACGAGAACCTCGGCCGCGCGGTGCAGGACATGCGGCACTGACAGCGGTGTCGCCGAGACATGGAGCTTCCAGCCCTGGATCCGCGCCCGGCCGGCCGGCGGACTGACATGGCACCAGGTGTCGGTCTCCTCGACCGTCCACTCGCCCTCGCCCAGTTCGACGAGGACGGAGCGCACGAGGCTGTGCAACGGAAAGGTGAGCACGGGACGGCTTTCTGTCCGGTTCGACGGGAAGGCGTCACCGCTGGTGCCTGTCGGGGTCCACGGCTGAGGCGAGCGGCCCGGGAGGCGGCGCGGCGGCGCCATGTGCATCGTGACCGCGGAGTGCCGGTGCCGACATCGGGGGAATCCCCACAACCTCGCGCTCGGCGTGGACCCTGCACCCGGGAACAGACCAGTCCCAGCGCGGATCCCGCAGCGGGTACGACAACAGGGTCGGCCCCCATGGGAGGCCGTAGCCACCCACCGCGGGAGCCGCGGGCAGCCGGTCGTCGGGCAGGATCCGGGCGAGCGCCTCGCGGACGAAAGGCTCGATCGACCGGCCGCGCCGGCTGGTCCAGCTCTCCCGGACCCGCCAAGGTCAGATCGCCCCGCCCTCGCTCGACCTCCTGCATGGACGGGCCGAGCAGGTGCACCCGGTGGCAGCGGTCCTTCGATGGACGCAGCGATACGGGCAGCTCCGCGGCCACGATCCGTTTGTCCGTGAGCAGCTCCAGGGCTCGCTTCACCGGCGTGGCGCCGATCCCGCCGGCCGCGCGGGCGAAGGTGCGCTCGCCGCTGCCGATCGCCGCCAGCGCTGTACGGGCCTGAGCCTGCGGGGCAATTCGGCGGCCAGCGAGCGTTCGGCCGACACCAGCAGGGCCGAGACCGGATCGCTCAGCGCCTCGCCGGGGAGCCTGGTACTAACAGCAATGTTAGTAACGTTTATGTGAGCAACATGCTCGGCGAGACCTCGGCGCGGCGGGCGACCGCGCGCAAGGCCACTCCCGCGCCGCCGTCCTCGACTGGCCGATTTCGGCCAGGACGCCGCAGCCTGCCGCAGCCCGGCAAATGACCCAGCAGGGCGGCACAGGATTGGACCAGACATCTGGAATGCTTCGCCCATATCGTCGAAAATGCAATCACAACCGACACGCATCGACCGCCAGGGCCTTTGCCCGCCGCCCCCACGCCTGAGGAACCCATGCGAGCCATCACCGTCCAGGACCGCGACGCCGGCATCGGCGGCCTCACCCTGACCGAGCTGCCCCACCCGCACGCCGCCGAGAACGACGTGATCGTCCGCGTGCACGCCGCCGGCTTCACCCCGGGCGAGCTGACCTGGCCCGGCACCTGGACCGACCGGGCCGGTCGCGACCGTACGCCGTCCGTGCCCGGCCACGAGCTGTCCGGTGTGGTCACCGAGCTCGGCTACGGCACCACCGGCCTGACCGTCGGACAGCGTGTCTTCGGGCTCGCCGACTGGGCCCGCAACGGCTCGCTGGCCGAGTACACCGCAGTCGAAGCCCGCAACCTCGCCCCGCTCCCCGCCGACGTCGACCACACCACGGCCGCCGCCCTGCCCATCTCCGGACTCACCGCCTGGCAGGGCCTCTTCGACCACGGCCGCCTCACCACCGGACAGACCGTGTTGATCCACGGCGCCGCGGGCGGCGTCGGCTCCCTCGCCGTGCAGCTCGCCCGGGAGGTGGGCGCCCGGGTGTTCGGCACCGGCCGCGCCGACGACCGGGACACCGCGCTGGAACTCGGCGCGGACACGTTCATGGACCTGCACGCCGAGCGCCTGGAGGACATCGGCGAGGTGGACGTCGTATTCGATGTGATCGGTGGCGAGATCCTGGAGCGCTCCACGGCGCTGGTGCGGGCCGGCGGCACGCTGGTCACCATCGCGGAGCCGGTCACCGTCCACCCCACGGACGGACGCGCGGTCTTCTTCGTCGTCGAACCCGACCGGGTCCGCCTCGCCGACCTGGCGCAGCGGCTGCGCGAGGGGCGGCTCAAGCCGATCGTCGGAGCGGTACGGCCGCTACAAGAGGCGGCCGCCGCCTTCGCGCCCGAAAAGCGAACCCCCGGCAAGACGATCATCCAGGTCGCCGAAGACGAGTAAGACTGCCAGGCGTGGCGCTGGTGGCTGCTGAACGGCGGGATGGACGGCGTCGAGTGGATCCCGTCCCGGCAGCTCCCGGCCCTGACCCGGTGCACGTCCATGGTCTGGGCGACTGAGTCGGCGTGCTACGTCAGGGGCAGTTGTCCGATGCGAGTCTCAAGTGCGCTCGCATCGACCAGGAAGGGCCGGTCGACCTGCCGGAAGAGGCCCGCTACACGTTTAAGCGGAATACCTGCGGGCTGATCCTGACCTGCGACGGAGCCCCCTCCAGGACTCTGACCTGGAATTTCCGCGTTGGCATGCGTTGACTCCCGACTGCCGTTTACGGGTGTCCCGCGGACTGGCTGCGGACTGGTCGGGTGTCCCGAGTCAGAGCAATCCATGGCACACCGGCGGAACCTGCAACGAGACTGCGCAGGTGAGCGACTCCTACCCCTGTACCTGCTGCGGCACCGCGTGCTCGCAGACATGCCCGGCTCCTACGAGATCTGCCCCGTCTGCTTCTGGGAGGACGACGGGGTCCAGTTCCGCTGGCCGACCATGGGCGACGGAGCGAACTAGTGTGATGCGCCGGAAATCGCGGGCTTAAGTCTCTTGCTGGTTTTCGGTGGCTGGCGGAGTGACCTTGGTGAGGTAGTCGGCGAGGGATTTG